>JBAVTI010000491.1:0-1961 GCA_049696055.1 Paracoccaceae bacterium
ACCGATATCAAAGCCCATGACGAAGGCCTGCGTCGTGACCTAAGCTGGCTGCATCCCCGCCTAGGTGGCGTGCATACCCTGGCCTCTTACGGCGTGGCAAACGCGGGCGAGCGCCCCCTTGCCCCAGTGTTTGCCGAAGCCGTCGCCGCCGTTCCCAAAACTCACCGCGATTTTCTCGAAAATCTCCCCACCAGCTATCAGCGCGGGCAAGCCATTTACGTCCACGCTGGCATCCGCCCCGGCCTTGCCCTTGGCGACCAAACTGAAACCGACCTGATCTGGATTCGCGATGTTTTTCTCACCGATCCACGCGACCATGGCGCGCTGATTGTCCATGGCCACACCGCCATCGACGCCCCCACCCACTATGGCAACCGCCTGAACATCGACAGTGGTGCCGCTTATGGTGGCCCGTTGACTGCCGTGGTGATCGAGGGGCGCCAGGTCTTTCACCTTACCCCGGCTGGTCGCGTGCCCCTTATACCGCAGGTCTAGCACGCGCCAATTCGAGTGCTTCATTCAGCACCAAGCGATCGCCGATATGGTTCGCCAAAACCAACACCAACCGCGCGTTCATCGCATGGCTTTCTGCCTCGGTTAGCCCCTTGTGTGCCGCCAGCAAGGCCGCATAGAACCCATCCGCATCTTCTATATTAGGCTTTGAAATCAAGCTCATGTCCGCCCCTCCCGCGCCGCAGCCAAGGCTTCGGCCACCATCTTTGCGTCAGCTTGAACCCAGCGCGCCGCCACCACCTGATCCGGCCTGATCACGTAAATCGCCGACTCAGCTTGCCCCAAATACCGCGCGCGCAACATCTCGCTCAGCGCTGGCTGCACTACCCGCGCCCGTGCCACCATCGGCGCTTCACATCCCAGCGCAAGCACCACAAAATCGCCGCCCAATGCCTCGCACAGCCACCCCTTCCCCAAAGGCGCATCTGGTGCCACAGCTCCTGGCCGCGCCGCACTCGGCAAACGCCCATCATCCGCTCCCGAAATCGGGTACACACAAGGCCGCGACAGCCGCCCCGAGTTTACCATCGGTCGCGCGAAATCCGCACGCCCCGCAAGATCCAAAACCGCGTCACGAAACAACCGCTCCAACCCCGGCTCTGGCGACATAAATCGGGTTGAACGGCTAGAATTAAGCAGGTTCTCATCCGCCCCAAAGCATCGCTCACGGTCGAATGCGTCCAGTGCCGCAATAGGGGCTTCGCCGTTCACCACGCTCGCCAGACGCCACCCCAGCGCATCCACGTCACCCATTCCCCCATTGCCGCCCCGCGCGCCAAACGGCGATACCACATGCGCCGAATCTCCAATAAAAACAACACGGTTCTCCACAAATCGCTGCAAACGCCTGCACTGAAACGTGTATACCGATACCCAATCCAGTCGAAAATCTCGATGCCCCACCACCCGTTCAATGCGCGGGATCACCCGTTCGGGCAGCTTTTCCAGCTCTGGGTCGGCTTCCCAGCCCAGTTGCAAATCAATGCGATAGATATTGTCCGGCTGCTTATGTAGCAACGCCGACTGCCCGGGATGGAACTTCGGCTCGAACCAGAACAATCGTTCACTAACACCGACATCCTCCATCTCGATATCGGCAATCAGAAATCGTTCCTCGAACAATTCTCCGTCAAATTCCAGCCCCAACAAGGCCCGAATGGGGGATCGCGCCCCATCGCAGGCGATCAGCCATTCCGCCTCAAGCGCATACTCCCCATCCGGCGTTTCCACGCGCACTGTCGAATAATCGCGGCTTTGTTCCACCCCAATGACTCGATTCTTGAACCGCAAATCAATCAGCGGATTCGCTAGCGCGGTCTCAATCAGATACTCCTCAACGTAATACTGCTGCAAATTCACGAAAGCCGGCATTTTATGCCCGGCCTCGGGAAGTAAATCAAAGTTGAACACTTCAACATCGCGGTGAAATGTCCGCCCCACCTTCCATG
>JBAVTI010000492.1:0-8619 GCA_049696055.1 Paracoccaceae bacterium
ACCCGGTGCAGCAGGCTTTCAGGAATGCCATGGATGCCCGCATATTTCCGGATCAAGGCCCGCATTTCCGGCGTCTCGCCCCCGTGAAGCCCGGCAGTCGAAACCGTATCCTCCGCCTCTCCCTCACGCCTTCCACAGGCCGCAAGTGCTGCCGCGATCAACAGAAACGCCGAACGGCGGGAAAGAGTGTGCATGGGCGATCTCCAGTATTGACGCCGCCTTGATAGCCAGCCCGCCCGCCGCGTGAAACCCCCCGGCCGCTTTGGCCAGAACGGCTGGCTATTTTCTGCTGAACCCCCGGCACCACCAACGCCCAAACCCTGACCCTTGACCCTTGCGCCACAATCCCCGACACCTTGGCACAAAGGAGACGCCGATGCCCCACCCAAACCCTGCCGCCCTTGAATTCCTGCTGACCCGGCGCTCGCATCCGGCCAAGATCCTGCATGCCCCGGTGCCAAGCGCCGCTGAACTAACCCCGATCCTGACCGCCGCCGCCCGCAGCCCCGATCATGGCAAGCTGGAACCGTGGCGTTTTGTGGTGCTGGAACGCGGTGTCATGCCCCGGCTGGCCACCCTGGCAGAAGCGCGCGCCCGCGATCTGGGCTATGATGCCGAACGTATCGCCAAAGGTCGGAGCCAATTCGATCAGGGAAATCTGGCAATTGTGGTAGTCTCAAGCCCAAAATCATCCGAAAAAGTACCACAAATCGAACAAACCTTGTCCGCAGGGGCGGTTTGCCTTGGCCTGTTGAATGCCGCCCATGCCGCTGGCTGGGGCGCGTGCTGGCTGACCGGTTGGGTGGCGCATGACCGGGGCTTTGTCGAAAGCGGCCTTGGGCTTACGGCCCATGAATTTGTCGCGGGTATCGTGCATATCGGCACCCCTTCCGCCGCCTCGCCCGATCGCCCCCGCCCCGACATTGCAGCACTAACCTCTTGGATCAGCGCATGATTTTCAGCGATTTCCTGCGGGCGGTGCGCCAACTTGGCGACCGCCGCTTTCGTCGGGTGCTGTGGATCGGCCTTGCGCTGACCGTGGCGCTGCTGGTGGCGGTTTACGCGGCCTTTTTGTGGGCGCTGCAAAGCTTTACCCCCGACACCATCGAGATCCCGCTGGTCGGCCCGATCGGCGGCATCGACACCTTGCTTAGCTGGGGGTCGGCGCTGTTTGTCATCGGACTTTCCACCTTTCTGATGGCCCCGGTCGCCGCGATGTTCACCGGATTCTTTCTCGAAGACGTGGTGCAGGCGGTCGAGGATCGCCACTACCCCAACCTGCCCCCGGTGCCGCGCCCCAGACTGTCTGACGCCATGGTTGACAGCTTTAATTTCTTTGCACTTTTGTTGGCGGTGAACGTGGTTCTGGCGGTGGTCTACCTTCTTGCCGGGCCCTTCATGCCGCTGCTGTTCTGGGCGGTGAACGGTCTTTTGCTGGGGCGCGAATACTTTACGCTGGTTGCCATGCGCAGGCTGGGCCGGGCTGGCGCCAAATCGCTTCGCCGCCGCTATTGGCTGCAGGTCTGGATCGCGGGCATTTTGATGACCGCACCGCTGACCATCCCCTTGGTCAACCTGCTCATCCCGGTATTGGGCGCGGCCACCTTCACCCACTTGTTTCAGCGCCTGAACCAGCCGCAAACCCCGCAGCCTTAGGGCGGTCAGGGCTGACTTGCCGACACCGGCCCCAATCGGCCAAACCAGTCAAAATCCCGCACCGAGATCACCCCCGAAGTGATGACCGCATATAGAATCCCCCAAACCACCAGCGCAATAACAGTGGTGATTTTGGCTTTCTTGCCTACCAGATGGTCGGCTGGCGCAGATTTCGGGGTGCCCGGCACCACCTCGCCGGTCTGCGCCTGACTGGTAAACCTCAGCGGTAACACCATGAAAAATATCATGAACCAGCAAACAGCAAATAGGACGATGGCTGCGGTGATGGTCATACCTGCTCCAATTCCACCAGACAGCCGTTGAAGTCCTTGGGATGCAAGAACAGCACCGGCTTGCCATGCGCGCCAATCTTGGGCTCGCCCGTTCCCAGCACCCGCGCGCCCGAGGCTTTCAAGCGATCCCGTGCCGCCAATATATCATCAACCTCGTAACAGATGTGATGTATTCCACCACTTGGGTTCTTTTCCAGAAATCCGGCAATGGGCGAGTTTTCCCCCAGCGGATACAAAAGCTCGATCTTGGTATTGGGCAGTTCGATGAACACCACCGTCACGCCGTGGTCCGGCTCATCCTGCGGCGCCCCGACCTTCGCACCCAAGGTCTGCGCATATTGCGCGCAGGCGGCGGCCAGATCTGGCACCGCAATCGCCACATGGTTCAAACGTCCGATCATTTGGCGCCCCCGTTGCCGCAGAATTTCGCCCCGCTTATGCGGGCGATCGCGGCCTGAGGCAAGGGGCACGCGGTCGCAGGTTTATTTGCACACAGGGTTAAAATCGGCGGCATTCTTTACCCGCCGTTAGCCCTTTTCGCGCCTGATAAAGCGGTATCCCCGACGCGAGGTCTGCCATGCCCGCCCGCCAAGAACCCAGCCACGATTTGCCACCCTTGTTTCTGCCGTCGTCAGGCACTCATATCGGCATGCCGCGCGGCACGCTGCCGTTGCAGGGGCTGACCATTCTGACCGTCGAGGACAGCCGTTTTGCCTGTGATGCGCTGCGGCTTTTGTGCCAGCGGTCGGGCGCGCGGTTGCGGCGGGCCGAAACCATTGCGGCGGCGCGCGCGCATCTGAAGGTCTATCGCCCCGATGTGGTAATCATTGATCTTGGCCTGCCCGATGGGCGCGGCGACAGCCTGATCCGCGAACTGGCGCTGCAATCGCCGCGACTGTCGCTGGTGCTTGGCACCAGTGGCGATCCCGATGGCCGCGCTGCGGTCTTGGCCGCAGGGGCCGCCGGGTTTCTGGAAAAACCCTTGGAAAGTCTGGCCGCGTTTCAGACGGCTTTGCTGCGCCATCTGCCCGATCGCGCGGCGATGCACGCGGGTCCATTCCCGTCAGACACCCCGGTTTCCCCCGACCCGATGGCACTGCGCGATGATCTGGCCCGCGCGGCCGACCTGATCGCCGCCGATCCGAACCCAAGCCCGAACCTTGCGCGCTACCTTGCCGGATTTGTCAGCGGGCTTGCGCTGGTCGCCCATGATACCGCCTTGGGGCTTGCCGCGCGCGAATGCGATGAACCCCTTGGCTTGGAACGGCTTGCCGGATTGCTGTCATCCAAACTGACCAAGGGCAGCGCCCCGCTGATCGCCCCACCTTCAACGCCTGCTCGATAGGACAAAGCGATTTTCGCGCGCCATAGTCCGCCCCAAGATTGGCTGCGAGGTGAAGTCGGTTCGTTCATGTAAAACGCAAACCGCTATTGCACAGCCGCCCGCTTACAGCAGTGGGTCCGCCCCTGCCCGTACCAATCGCGTCAAATCGGCAAGGCTTTCGCGCTGTCGCCCCTTGGCATCAAAGTTCACCGGCGACAACCAGGCCTCAAACGCCACGCGCAACCCCGGCCACTCGCTGTCAATCACCGAGAACCATGCGGTATCGCGATTGCGCCCCTTGTAAATCATGTGCTGACGAAACACCCCTTCATAGGAAAACCCCAACCGCTGCGCTGCCCGGCGTGATGGCAGGTTCAGCGCGTCACACTTCCATTCATAGCGCCGATAGCCCGCCTCGAACGCCCATTTCATCATCAGATACATGGCTTCGGTCGCCGCCGGCGTGCGCTGCAATTCAGGGGCAAGGTTGATATGCCCAACCTCGATACTGCCCGCCTCGGGCGCGATCCGCAGGTAGCTTGCCACCCCGCCAAACCGCCCCGTCGCCGCATCGCGCAGCGCATAAAACATCGGGTCCGCGCCGCCAGCCGTCTCTTTCACCCAGCGATGATAGCTTGAAGCCGAGGCAAATGGCCCATAGCCAAGATAATCCCAAACCAGATCGTGGCCCTGATAGGCGCGGTGCAAATCGGCGGCATGGGCGTCGGCGTCCAGCCGTTCCAGCCGCACATAGCGCCCGTCCAAGGCCACACCCTCGGGCCGCGCAGGCGGCACCCACCCCGGCAATTGTGCCCCGACCAACCGCTGTTCCACCATCGCCAACCCCTTGAGTTTCCCCAGTTATGGCCGCACTCACCACCAAGCGCAATCACCATGGTGCGGCTTACCGCGGGCATCGAGCCCCCTCAGCCGCGGCCACAGTCGTGGCAGTTGCACCCGGCCCTAAAGCATCAACCCCGGATCATCGCCCATGATCAGCCCCGGAAACACCGCTCCCTCCAGCACGCCGCGCTCAAAGCCATAAAGCCCCCGCATCGCCCAGGCCGCCCAAGCCCGCACATCCGAGGTCGGCATCAGATCACGCCGCGCATAGAGATCCGCCTCTGCCAGCCCCGGCCATTGCCCCATGACCCGCCCGCCACGAATGGCACCACCGGCCATCACCATCACGCCACCGGTACCATGATCGGTGCCGCGCGATCCGTTCTCGGCCACGGTGCGGCCAAACTCGGTCATCGCCAGCACGGTTGTATTTCCCCACACCGGACCAAGCTTGTCGCGCAGCCGCAAAATCATCCGCTCAAGCCGTTGAAACGACTGACCAATCACCTTGCCTTGGGTCCGGTGTGTATCCCAACCAGACAGCGAAAACGCTGCAATCCGCGTCTCTTCCCGCAAACGTGCCGCCGCAAAATCAACCAGCGTATCGACATCGCCCAAACGCCGCGCGGCAGGGTCCACTGTCGCATCCTGCATCCGTGCGGCATCGCCCTCGGCCGCGAGATCCATCGCCTCTGCCGCCGTTTCGCGGAACAGATCGTCGTCGTGATACATATGCTCGAGCAGCAACCGACTTTGCGCCGAGAGCGCCAGCTTCACATCCGGCGTCCAGTTGCGCACATCCGCCGCCCCCGCCAGCATCGGTTGTGCCTCACGCCCCACGGCATAGGCGGTTTCTGCGCTAAGCCCCGGAATTGCCTGCAACATCCGGTTCATCCAACCATCGCGCACTGCACCCAGCGGCACATCCATCCCGGTTCCGGCCTCAAGCAAATCCTGCCCGTCAAAATGGCTGCGCTTGTCGCGGTAGGGGGTAGATACGGCATGCACAAAGCCCAATTCACCCTTTTGCCACAGCGGCATCAGTCCGCCCAAGGCGGGATTAAGCGCGAAATACCCATCCAGATCATGTGTCCCTGCCCCGCTGCCAAGCGAGGGCCGATAGCCCGCAAACAGCGCGTCGCCTACGGGTTGCACCGCGTCCAGCCCGTCCATCGCGCCGCGCAGAATGATCACCACCAACCGCTGCTCACCCAGCGCCGCCGCACCTTGCGCCAAGGTCACCGTCGAAAGCCATGGATGCGCCGCCGCCGAACAGCCCAAAAGCGCCGCCCCTTTCAGGAATAACCGCCGTTCCATCGCCTACCTCCGGTTAAATTCGGCCGAGGCCAGCACCAGCCCCACGCCTTCGCGCACCGTTTCCGCCCGTTCCACCGCCCACAGCAATCGCTCGCTGGCAAGGCCGCCCAACGCCGTTTTGGCAAAGGCCACCGGCTCGGGCAGCACCGGCACCAATCGCGCCGGCATCTCCATCGCCCACGATATCCGCGAGGCCAACCCCTGCGGCGTGATCCAGTCTTGCGCCGGTTCGGGCCAGCCGTCCGGCCCCCCCGGCGTGCCCCAAGGCTGCCCCATCGCCTGCATCGGCAGTAAGATCATGCGGCGAAATTTGCCGTCGCCATACCCCAACATGTCTTTGCCGCCAAGCCCAAGGGCGCGCAACGAAGCTACAATAAAATCAAAAGGTTGCCGCGCTTTTCCCATCTGCGTCTCCCATGCTGCCGGATCGTTCAGCAGTGCTGTGTAAACCGCCAACAGATCGCCCCCGGTGGCCAAGAACACTTGGGTCAACCGCGCCACCAGCGCCGCGTCAGGCACATCTGCCACGAAATGTACCACCAGCTTGCGGGCAATATGGGCGGCGGTTTCCGGTCGTTTTGCAAGGTCTTCCAGCGCCGCTTTGATCGGGGCCAACCCCTCACCGTCATAGGTTTTGCCCAGCACCGTCTCCGGCCCCGGCTCGGCCCATTTCTCGTCGAAATCCAAGCCTGCTTCGGGATCAAACCGCAGACCGGTCAACAGTTCCGCCATCTGGGTCACATCAGCCTGACTATAGCCCGCCCCCACCCCCAGCGTGTGCAATTCGATCAATTCCCGCGCCAGATTTTCGTTCAATCCCCGCGCGCGCTTTAGCCCCACAGGCGATCCCGGCCCGATCGACTGCACCTGATCCAGATACATCAGCATCGCCGGTTGCAGAGTCACCTCGCGCAGCATATCGCCAAATCGCCCCGCCACATGCGGGCGGATCGCATCCTCGATCAGTGCCAAAGGCAGCGTCACATCCTGCTGAAACCGCCCCACCGTGGTGAAATGGTCGGCCCAGAACCGCACCAGCCGCTCACGAAAGCCATCGTCGGATGACACCGCGCGCGCAAACGTCGCCTGCGTCGCGTCCACCGCTTGGCGGCGCACCACCCGAACCGCATCGCGGTAGGCCTTGCGCTCGGCGTCACCGTTGCGCGCCAGCACCCGTGCCGCCGCCGACACCCGATAGGCGGGCAACGCCTGCAACAGGCTGACCGCTGGCCAGGCTTTTGCCGCCAGATCCGGCCCCGCCAACGCCGCAATCATCGCCGCCGGGTCCGCGCCCGCGCCCGAAAGCGGCGGGCCATAGCCAAAGCGAACGGCGGCAAGAGTGGCTTTATCGGTCATGGCAACACTCCGGGTCAGGTGAGCAAAGACATAGGGGGAGGGAATGATGTTTTCACCCCTCCCCCCGCAATACCAGCAAATCCTTGCCGAAAAGCCGTTACTCCTTGGGCACCACCCGCAGCGACAGATCGCGCAGCTGTGCATTCAGCGGCTCGGACGGCGCGCCCATCAGCAAATCCTCGGCGCGCTGGTTCATCGGGAACATGATCACCTCGCGAATGTTGGCCTCATCCGCCAGCAGCATCACGATCCGGTCGATCCCGGCCGCACAACCGCCGTGCGGCGGGGCGCCGTATTTGAACGCCTTGACCATGCCGCCGAAGCGCTTTTCCACTTCCGAATTCGGATAGCCCGCAAGCTCGAACGCCTTGAACATGATCTCGGGCTTGTGGTTGCGGATACCCCCGGAAATCAGCTCATAACCATTGCAGGCAAGATCATACTGATAGGCATAAACCGATAACGGGTCGCCCATCAGCGCCTCAAGCCCACCCTGCGGCATCGAGAACGGATTGTGCGAGAAGTCGATCTTGCCCTCATCGGTCTTCTCGTACATCGGGAAATCGACGATCCAGGCGAACTTGAAGCAATCCTGCTCGGTAAGCCCCAACTCGCGGCCAATCTCATTGCGCGCCCGGCCAGATACCGCCTCAAACTGTTCCGGCTTGCCCCCAAGGAAGAACGCCGCATCGCCAAGGCCAAGGCCGAGTTGCAGGCGGATCGCCTCGGTGCGCTCTGGCCCGATGTTCTTGGCGAGGGGGCCAGCGGCCTCCATCCCAGAACCATCCTCTGCATTGCGCCACAGGATATACCCCATCCCCGGCAAACCTTCCTTCTGGGCAAACGCATTCATCCGGTCGCAGAACTTGCGGCTGCCCCCGGTTGGTGCAGGAATAGCCCGCACCTCGGTGCCCTCATTCTCCAACAGCTTCGCGAAGATCGCAAAGCCTGAACCCCGGAAATGCTCGGATACGTCCTGCATCTTGATCGGGTTGCGCAGGTCGGGCTTATCGCTGCCATACCATTTCAGACTGTCGCGGTAGGCGATCAGCGGCCAGTCGGCATAGGTCTTTTTGCCCGGCGCGAATTCCTCAAAAATCCCCTGCACCACCGGCTGCACGGCGGCAAACACATCGGCCTGCTCGACGAAACTCATCTCGATATCAAGCTGATAAAAGTCGGTCGGGCTGCGGTCGGCACGCGGGTCTTCGTCGCGGAAACACGGTGCGATCTGAAAATAGCGGTCAAACCCCGCCACCATGATCAACTGCTTGAACTGCTGTGGTGCTTGCGGCAAAGCGTAGAACTTGCCCGGATGCAGCCGGCTGGGAACCAGAAAATCCCGCGCGCCTTCGGGGCTGGAGGCGGTGATGATCGGGGTCTGAAACTCGGTAAAGCCCTGATCCCACATCCGCTGCCGCATCGAGCGCACCACGTTGCTGCGCAGCATCATGTTGTTGTGCAGCTTTTCGCGGCGCAGATCGAGGAAGCGATAGGTAAGCCGGGTTTCCTCGGGGTAATCGACATCGCCAAACACCGGCATCGGCAATTCATCCGCCTGCCCCAGCACGGTGAAACCATTGGCGTAAACCTCAATCTCGCCGGTCGGCAGTTTGGGGTTCACCAAGGCCGCAGCCCGCGCCTTCACCAGCCCATCAATGCAGACCACCCATTCGGCGCGCACCCCGTTCAGCCCGGCAAATGCCGGGCTGTCGGCATCGGCAATCACTTGGGTGATGCCGTAATGGTCGCGCAGGTCGATGAACAACACCCCGCCATGATCGCGCACCCGGTGAACCCAGCCCGACAGGCGGACGTCCTGACCCACAT
>JBAVTI010000493.1:0-3985 GCA_049696055.1 Paracoccaceae bacterium
CCCTCGGGTGCCGCATGAGCCTGATCGCCGCCGAAAACATCTGCGTCAGACTAGGCGGCACCGAGGTGCTGCACGCCGTGTCGCTGGCCATCAATCCGGGCGAGATCGTCACCATCCTTGGCCCCAACGGATCGGGCAAATCCACCTTGCTGCGGGCGCTTTTGGGCATCGTGCCGGTGGCTGTCGGGCAAGTGACGCGCAAGCAGGGGTTGCGCATCGGCTATGTGCCGCAACGCTTGGCAATTGATCGCACCATGCCGCTCACTGCGCGGCGGTTCTTGTCGCTTCCCACCCGCCACTCTGTCCCTGAAACGACCGCAGCTTTGGCCCGTGTGGGCGTGCCCGAAGCCGCCGACCGCCAAATGACCGATCTTTCCGGCGGCCAGTTTCAGCGCGTCTTGCTGGCCCGCGCCCTGCTGACCAAACCCGAACTGCTTATTTTGGACGAACCCACGCAGGGCCTCGATCAACCCGGCGAGGCCGCGTTTTACCAGCTGATCGAAGAGGTCCGCCGTGACACCGGGGCTGCCGTCCTGATGGTGTCGCATGACCTGCATGTGGTGATGTCGGCGTCGGATCGGGTGATCTGCCTCAACGGCCATATCTGCTGCGAAGGCACACCGCGCGTGGTCTCGAATGCGCCGGAATATCGGGCTTTGTTCGGGCTCGGCACCTTAGGCGCATTGGCACTTTATCAGCACCAACACGACCATGACCATACGCATGATCATGGGCACGACCATGGACACGATCACCACGATCACAAGGCAGACCACACAAATGCTTGACGATTTCCTGATCCGCGCTGCATTGGCAGGGGTAGGCGTCGCCCTTGCCGCCGGCCCTTTGGGGTCTTTCGTCGTCTGGCGCCGGATGGCCTATTTCGGCGACGCCACATCCCACGCGGCCATCCTGGGCGTGGCGCTGGCGCTTGCAACCGATCTGCCGATTGGCTTTGGCACGCTGGCGGTGGCACTGGCGATGGCAGCAACGGTGTCAACGCTGGCCGCGCGCGGTTGGGCGATGGATACCACGCTCGGCGTGTTGGCGCATTCGGCGCTGGCGTTTGGCTTGCTTGCCGTCAGCTTTATTCCCGGCCAGCGGGTTAATCTGTCATCCTACCTGTTTGGCGATATTTTGGCCGTATCCCGAATGGATCTGGCGTTTATCTGGGCCGGTGCGGCACTGGTAATCGCACTTTTGCTCTGGCGCTGGTCCGCCCTGCTGACATCAACGCTAAGCGAAGACCTTGCCCATGCCTCGGGGCTGAACCCCCACCGCGAACGCCTCATCCTGACGCTGGCACTGGCGGTCACTGTGGCAGTGGCCTTGAAAGTTGTCGGTGCCCTGCTGATCGCGGCCATGCTGATTATCCCGGCCGCAGCGGCCCGCGGCCTTGCCCGCAACCCGGAAACCATGGCGCTGCTTGCTGCCGTGCTCGGGGCGCTCAGCACGCTGGGCGGGCTGCAGATGTCACTGACCTTCGATACCCCGGCGGGCCCCAGCATCATAGCCATCGCCGCTGTCGCATTTGCAGCCTCGGCCATCGCGGGTCAAATCCGCAAAACCTGATCTTCCCGCTTTCCTTACGGCGAAGGTATCCCCCAACTGCGGCCACCCTACCCGCGGCCAACGATCGTGGGGGGCTGTGCGCCCCCCACTTGGCCCTTAACTGAATGCCCGCTTCAATACCGGCACGCTGCCAAGCACCACCGCATCAAACAGCAGCACCGCAATCAGCGTCAGCCCCAGCACCGGAAACGCCATCGACAAGAACAGCCCCAGCAGCACAGCGCCCTTCCACATCGGCACCTCCGCAGGCAACGGCGGTGCAGCCAGACGCCCCGCCCCAACCGGGCGACGTTTCCACCACATCACCGCGCCACTGATGGCGACAAAAACCACCACAAGGCAAAACGCGATGTTCAGGATCACATTCCACAGCCCCATCTGGCCTTCGTGCAGCGCAATGCCCACCGCCATCGCTTGTCCCGCAAGGCCGTAATCGGCAAACCCAACCGAGGCGAGTATTTTGCCCGAATATTGGTCCACATGCACGGTGCGGTCGGTCGTCGGATCGGGGCTGTCATAGCTCATCGAGTCCTGGCTTAGCGTCCAGACCCCGGCGTCGTCAGCGGGGGCTGCCACCTGGAACCGCCCGTCAAACCCGATGGCACGCCCCAGCGCAACCACCGATTCCAACACCACCGGCACTCCCTCAGGCAAGCCCGTCACGCCCGCCGCTGACCCAGACTCTGGCATCAACGTCTGCTCCAACGCCCAAGGCACGGTTTCCGCGGCAGTATGATTCATACCCGCATGGGTGCTGTCGGAAAGGGGTACCGCATCCCATTTCTCAGCCGGAAATGTGCTCCAGGCTTGTACGAACTTTCCGCCCCAAATTCCGGCCCAGGCCAGCCCGGTGATCAAAAAGAACACCAGCAGGATCGAGATCCAGAACCCCATCACCGAATGCAACGATTTCCACCACGCCCGGCCCTTGGCCGCCAAATTCGGCACCAACATATCGCGCAAACCCCGACCATTGCGGGGCCAAACAAGGTAAAGCCCGGTCGACACCATCAATAGCGCCAGACAGGTGGCGACCTCGATCATCAGATCACCCCAGCCGCCATTATCCCCGATCAGCAATTCCCCGTGGATATGCGTGATAAAGTCGTTCCACGTCGCCCCATTTTCGGTGTCTCGCAAAATGGCGCCGCTATAGGGGTCCAACGCCAGCATCCGCCCGCCTTCCCCCAGATCAACCCGGAACAACGCCGGGGTTTGCGCGTCGTAGGGGGCGATATATTGGCCAATCTTGCCGCCGGGATAGGCGGCCAAGGCGGCAGTCTCTTGTTGCGGCAGCGTCAGGGTGGCGGCTTGCGGGGCAAGGGCAATCCTGTCGCCATATTCCGGGGCGATGGCGGTAAACCACACCATCAAAATTCCGGTAACCGCCAACATGATCAGGAAGGGAATCACATAAAGCCCGGCGTAAAAGTGCCAGCGCCATGTGGCGAAGTATAGTTTTTGGGCGCGCGTCGGCCCAGAGGCTGCAAGCCCCTCGGTTGCGATGTCTGACATCGGAAAAATCCTTTTGAATTTCGGTTATGAACGAAAACTCAAAGGAGTGTCGGCGGTCCTCGTGCATAAATTCCGCGCGGGTCAAACCCCGGACGCCACAGGATTTGCGCGGTCACTTGCCGGATCGGTCCGGAATTCGCCACCATCATTGGCAATCCGAGCGGGCTTTGCAACGCCACGTCGCCATGCGCGATCGCCCAGTCACAGCGCCCATCTTTCGGCGGCGGGGCCTTTTGCGTCACCTCGCCGGTGGCCAGATCAAGCACCGCTTCGACCGGGCCATCCTCGGAGCACAGCACCAAAACCATGCTGCCGTCCGGGGCCACGCCGGGCATGACGCCCCTGGCAATGGTGGCAAGTCCCAAAAACGGCAACAGCATCGCCAGATAGGCAATGGTATGCAGGCTGCGTGCAAGGCGACGTTTTGGTGCCATGCACCTGCCTAAAGCCATGGCCCCAATGCCGTCAACCCCGCGCGCAATGTCGCCAATTCGCGGCCCATGTCGTTTTCGTCTGCCAAAGGTCGGGCCACCTTGCCCGCTTGGCCCCACCTCTGGCATGTAGGGTCAAACATCGCCTCAGGGAGTCGCCCGAATGAAAACCCATGTCAAAGCTTTGGTCGTCGGCGGTGGTGCCGTCGGAACTGGCATCGCCTATCACCTTGCCAAGGCCGGATGGGACACCATGTTGGTGGAACGCGACGAACTTACCTCTGGCTCGACCTGGCACGCGGCGGGCTTGCTTCCGCTGTTCAACATGGGTTACGCGACGACCCATATCCACAAATACTCGGTCGATTTCTACAAAGGTCTCGAGGCGGAAACCGGGCTGAACGCCGGGTTCTATGTGGTCGGCAACCTGCGCATGGCGCAAACCGATGCGCGGATGGATGAATACA
>JBAVTI010000494.1:0-3724 GCA_049696055.1 Paracoccaceae bacterium
AAAATTGACAATACTGTTTTATTTCAATGCATTACACTCCATAACACGCGTGTTATGCCCCCTCATAACACACCCAAAAGCCGAAAACCCAGCAAGATGACCCCCTTCACAGCCCTGCTTCAAGCCCTTTCAAAAACCGCCGATCCGGCGTTCAAAACGGCGGCCTTGACCGCCTATTTCAAGGCCCTGCCGGATCCAGACCTGCTTGCCGCCCTCGCCCTCCTTCTTCAACATCCCCGCAAAAGAACTGCCTCCCTTGCCGAGCTGAAAACCTGGACCCTCGCCGAAACCGCCCTTCCAGACTGGCTGTTCAAAGCCTGTCAATCCGTGGTCGGCGACACCAGCGAGACCCTCGCCCTCCTCCTCCCGCCGCCGATCGTTTCGACCCTGCCATCGCTGTCCGACATTCTTGAAACCCTCTCCAACCTCGCCGACAAACCCGTCGAGATCCGCAGCACCGCGATCCTCGCGCTGTTGAAAACCCTGCCCCCCTCCGAACGCCTGATCGCCGGCAAACTCATCACCGCCACCCTCCGCCTCACTCTTCCCCAACCCCTGCTAGCCCGCGCCCTTGGCGATGCCACCGGCCTCGACCCGACCGTTCTCGCCCCCATCCTTACCCGGTCCTGGCCCCCGGATATCACGACCCTGCCCGCCTTGATTGCCGCCACCCAACCCGTGCCGCCACCCTTGCCTTTCGCCACGGCTTCCCCCTTGATCCTCGCCCCCCTGACTTTTGAACCCGAGACTCTCGGCCCGGCCACGCAATGGCTTGCGGAATACAAAATCCCGGGCCAACGCGCGCAACTTCTTACCCGCCAGCGCCGCCTTACTGTCTGGTCGCGCGAGGCCGGGTTGATCACTGACTGCTTCCCCGATCTGACCGCCGCAAGCCCCACCCTCCCCGCGACCTGCACCCTTGACGGCATGCTTACGCTTGAAACCGGCGGCAATCGAAACCGACGGAGGGCCCGTTTTGTTGTGTTCGACCTGATCGAATGTCATGGCCAAGACCTGCGCGCCCAACCGCTTTGCGCGCGTCGTGCGGCCCTTGTGGCGCTTTTCACGGCCCTTCCCACCGACACGCCTTTCGCGCTTTCCCCCACATTTCCCCTTGCCAACTGGTCCAACCTTACCCCCCTGCGTGCCGCTGCACGCCAAACTGGGGCCGAGGGGGTGATGCTTAAACGGATATCGTCGAGCTATTCGGACACATCCGGCGAAAACTGGCTGCACTGCCCGCCCGACCCGTTCTTGATCACTGCGGTTCTGGTTTACGCGCAGACACGGCCCGGCCAAGGCCCAACTGATTTCACTTTTGCCCTGCGTGACGGCAATGATCTGGTGCCAATCGCCAAAGCCTCGGAAGGATTGCCCGAAGCCACGTTGCACGAGATTGTGGCGTGGGTCACCAAACATACCTTGGAACGATTTGGCCCCGTGCGCCGCGTGCCACCCGAACAAGTCTTCGACCTTGCCTTCGATACGATTCAGCCCAATCCGCGCACCAAAAGCGGGTTTGCCCTTCGCAATCCGCGGATCACGCATTGGCGCAAAGACCTGCACCCAGACCAAATTGACACTGTGAAGCGCCTGCGGGACATTTACGCAACCACCTTCGGCCAGCCTCTGCCACTTTAAAAAATTTGAAGCCCGGTGAATTCAGAAAAGCGACGGCTTTGGCTTGCACCTTTCCCCCTTGCGCACCTAGATGAGTTCAAACTGCACACGAGGTTCCCATGACGCTTCCCCTGCCCCGCCCGGTCTTTGACGCCAACCCCGCAGCCGGGGGCTTGGGCAGCCTGCCCGACTGGGATCTACGCGATCTTTACCCTGCACCCGATGCACCAGAGTTCGCGCGCGACTTGGCTTGGCTGGAAAAGACCTGCGCCGCCTTTGCCGCCACCTATGAGGGCAAGCTCGCGGGGCTTGATGCGGCGGCCTTGCTGAACTGTGTGACCGAATATGAGGCCATAGACGTGACCGCCGGGCGGGTGATGTCTTACGCGGGCCTGCGGTATTACCAGAACACCATGGATTCTGAACGCGCCAAGTTCATGGCCGACGCGCAGGATCATGTCACCAATTTCACCACGCCATTGGTGTTCTTTAGCCTTGAATTCAACCGGTTGGACGAGACGCATCTGGGCGACTTGCTTGCCGCCAACGCGGCTCTTGCGCGCTACAAACCGGTGTTTGACCGCATGCGCGCGATGCGGCCCTATCAGCTGTCAGACGAGTTGGAAAAATTCCTGCACGACCAATCGACCGTGGGTTCCGCTGCATGGAACCGGTTGTTTGATGAAACCATGGCAGGTTTGATGTTCACGGTTGCGGGTGTGGACGAGGAATTGAACCTGGAATCCACCCTTAACCTGTTGACCGATACCGACCGCGCCAAACGTGAAGCGGCGGCCCGCGCATTGGCGGCAGTGTTTGACAAGAACGTCAAGCTGTTCGCCCGCGTTCACAACACGCTGGCCAAGGAAAAGGAAATCGAAGACCGCTGGCGCAAGATGCCAACGCCGCAAACCGGGCGCCACCTTTCGAACCACGTCGAACCCGAGGTGGTCGAGGCGCTGCGCAATGCGGTGGTTGCGGCCTATCCGAAACTGTCGCACCGCTATTACCGCCTTAAGGCAAAATGGATGGGGCTTGAGACGCTGCAAGTGTGGGACCGCAACGCGCCGCTGCCCATTGATGCCGCCAAACCCGTCGATTGGGAAACTGCGCGCCGCACTGTAACCGAAGCTTATGCAGCGTTTTCGCCCAAAATGGCAGAACTGGCAGAGCCGTTTTTCACCAAGGGCTGGATTGACGCCGGGGTGAAGCCGGGCAAAGCGCCGGGGGCTTTTGCCCACCCAACAGTGACCACGGTGCATCCTTACGTGATGCTGAACTATCTTGGCAAGCCGCGCGATGTGATGACGCTTGCGCATGAATTGGGCCACGGCGTGCATCAGGTACTGGCAGCAGCGCAGGGCGAGTTGTTGTCTTCAACCCCGCTGACTTTGGCAGAAACCGCATCGGTGTTTGGCGAAATGCTGACCTTCCGCAAGCTGTTGGATGGCGCAAAAACCCAAGCCGAACGCAAAACCCTGCTGGCGGGCAAGGTCGAAGACATGATCAACACGGTCGTGCGCCAGATTGCGTTCTATGATTTTGAATGCAAACTGCATGCGGCGCGAGCAGAAGGCGAGTTGACCCCCGATGACATCAACGCCCTATGGATGAGCGTTCAGGCGCAAAGCCTTGGTGATGTCTTTGATTTCATGGATGGATATGAAACGTTCTGGGCCTATATCCCGCATTTCGTTCACTCTCCGTTTTACGTTTACGCCTATGCTTTTGGCGACGGTTTGGTGAATGCGCTTTATGCGGCCTACGCGGATGGGCTGCCCGATTTCGAAGAGAAATACTTTGAAATGCTTAAGGCAGGCGGGTCAAAGCACCACAAGGAATTGCTTGCGCCCTTTGGGCTTGATGCGTCCGACCCCAAGTTCTGGGACAAAGGCCTAAGCATGATTGCAGGCTTTATTGACGAACTAGAGGCGATGGAGGCCTGAAACGGCCGCTTGACATGCAAACATCCGGCGTCAGGGTCGCCCTTGACGCCGGGTGTTTTATTTATAAAAACCAATGGTTTATAGGGCGATTGCGCCTTTCAGGTGGTCCATCAGATCATGCACCGGGATCTTGATCAAGTCCTTGTGCAGTTCGGCTG
>JBAVTI010000495.1:0-4683 GCA_049696055.1 Paracoccaceae bacterium
TATCAACACAATAGCATCCATAACACGCGTGTTATGCCCCCCCCATAACACACCTCACCCCGTCCCCAATTTCGCCCACATCCGCCACTCCCGTCCCGTCACACCCCGGCAGCCCTCTCCCCCACAACTCGAACGGCAGTGACCTGAAGTTCCCACTCCATTTTCCAATTCACCCCATCCCCAATCCCCTGTAAGCGTGGCACCAGATATCCCGAGGGCCATATGAAACCGATCCGACTTGTGCGCAGTTTTGTCACCGTGGGTGGCTGGACCCTGCTGTCGCGCGGCGTGGGCTTTGCCCGCGATGTGATGATGGCGGCCTATCTTGGTTCCGGCCCGGTGGCCGAGGCGTTCCTTGTCGCGTTTTCCCTGCCCAACATGTTCCGCCGCTTCTTTGCCGAAGGCGCGTTCAACATGGCTTTTGTGCCGATGTTTGCCAAGAAACTGGAAGGCGACGAGGATGCCACCGGCTTTGCCCGTGATGCGTTCAATGGGCTGGCCGGGGTGTTGATCGTCTTTACCATCCTTGGGACTTTGGCGATGCCATGGCTGGTTTGGGCGATGGCCTCGGGTTTCGTCGGCGACGCGCGGTTTGATCTGGCGGTAACCTTTGGTCGGATATCGTTTTCCTACATCCTGTTCATCAGCCTTGTCGCCTTGCTTTCGGGCGTGTTGAACGCCTTTGGCCGCTTTACCGAAGCGTCATTCGTGCCGGTTCTGATGAACCTGATGTTCATCGCCGCGATGTGGATGGCCGCCCGCGCTGGTTGGGATATGGGCCTGACGCTGGCGTGGACGGTGCCTGCCACGGGCATTGCTCAGTTGGCCTTCACCTGGGTTTCGGCTCATCGCGCCGGGTTTCGCTTTCACCCCGGTTGGCCAAAGTTGACACCCGACCTTAAACGCCTCGCGTTGATCGCGGCACCAGCGGTTCTGGCGGGTGGCGTGGTGCAGATCAACCTGCTGGTGGGCCGTCAGGTGGCAAGTTTCACCGATGGCGCGGTGGCGTGGCTGTCGTATGCCGACCGGCTTTATCAGCTGCCGCTGGGGGTTGTTGCCACCGCCATCGGCGTGGTGTTGCTGCCCGATCTTTCCCGACGTCTGCGTGCGGGCGACGCGGCGGGTGGGCGCGAATCCTTTAACCGAGGCTCGGAATTTGCGCTGTTTCTGACATTGCCTGCTGCGGTGGCGCTGGTGGTGATCGCGCTGCCGCTGATTTCGGTGCTGTATCAACGGGGGGCATTTAGCGCCGATGATACCGCCAATACCGCGCTGGCACTGGCCGCATATGGCCTTGGTCTGCCGGCCTTTGTGCTGCACAAGATGCTGCAGCCGCTGTATTATGCCCGCGAAGACACTAAAAGCCCGTTCAAATATGCCGTCGTCTCGATGGTGGTGAATGTTGGTTTTGCCGTGGCAATGATGCCCGTAATCGGCTTTATGGCCGCTGCCCTTGCCACCACAGTCTCGGCTTGGGTCATGGTCTGGCAGCTGTGGTATGGCTCGCGTCAGATGGGCGAGGCGGCGCATATTGACGACCGCCTGCGCAAGCGCCTGCCGCGGATCGTGCTGGCTTCGCTTGGCATGGGGGCGGTGCTTTGGGCGATGACCTTGGCGCTTGGGCCGATGCTGGGCTGGGCCGGGTGGCGCAATCTGGGGTTGGCGCTGCTGGTGGGGTCAGGGATCATCAGCTACTTTGGCATCGGCGCCCTGATTGGTGCCTTTCGTCCCGCAGACCTGCGTGATGCTTTGCGGCGCAAACGCTGAGTTTGCACCGCAAAACCATGGCTTAACGCTGGCGCAGCCTTGCCATCACATGCCCCCAGCCGCCGGGGCTGACCACAAACGACAAAAAGAACCCGGCGGCAAAGCCCGCAATATCAGCCACCCAATCCATACCGCCGCCAAACAACACCCCGAACAACAGCTGAATGCCCAGCAAGAATCCAATCATCGTGAAGGCTCGATATTGGTTGGCCCCCTGTGCCACCAACCGCACCCAGATCAGAAAGGTAAACGCCCCGATCAAGCCATACACCGCCGGATAGGCACCGATTAGCGGCGCGCGCGCGCCCGGCACCAGCGTATAGGTCAATGCTCCAACTGCCGCCGCCCCAAAGAAAACGGCCAAAACCGCCCACCAGCGGAAGATTTCGCCCACCATCTTGCCCAGCGCCAACAGCATCACCACCACCATCAAGGCATGGGTAAAACTCATATGCACCAAAGGATAACTGATCAGCCGCAGCAATGCGTCGGGCGGATATTGCCCGGCCTCCCACATCGCGCGCGTCAGGTCGGGGAAATAGGCAAACCGCTCTATCGCATCCAGCCGCCAGCCTATGCCATTCGCCCCGCCCACCAGCCCACGCTCGGCAAGGTTCAGCAGCACCTCCATCGCAATGATCGGCAGGGCAATCACCCAAACCACCATCGGCAATGGGTTCAACGGCGGCGCATTATGATCTGTCTGCATATCGGCCTCATCCTTGGGGTCTTGATTGACGTCCCTTGCCCCCACCGATAAGCCCTATCCACAACAATTTCCAGCCAGCACCCATCGAACGGAGAATTCCCATGGCCGAGCCGGTCCAAACGCCTCTGGCATTTCCGACGCGTATCTTTTCGGGCATCCAACCCTCGGGCGGTTTGACCCTTGGCAATTACCTTGGCGCGCTAAAGCGGTTTGTCGAAAAGCAGGATGAGGGGATCGAGACGATCTATTGCCTCGTTGACATGCATGCCATCACCGTCTGGCAAGACCCCGCCAAACTGCGCCACGCCACGCGTGAAGCCGCCGCCGGTTTCATCGCGGCAGGCATCGACCCCGCACGCTCGATCCTGTTCAACCAATCGCAAGTCACCGCCCACGTTGAACTTGGCTGGATCTTCAACTGTGTCGCGCGCATGGGTTGGATGAGCCGCATGACCCAATTCAAAGACAAGGCAGGCAAGAATTCCGAAAACGTGTCGCTAGGCCTTTACGCCTACCCCGCGCTGATGGCCGCCGATATTCTGGCCTACAAGGCCACGCATGTGCCGGTTGGCGAAGATCAAAAACAGCACCTCGAATTGGCCCGCGATATCGCGATCAAGTTCAACAACGACTATGGCGTGAATTTCTTTCCCGTGGTCGAACCGGTGATCGAAGGTGCCGCCACCCGCGTGATGAGCCTGCGGGATGGCACCAAGAAGATGTCGAAATCCGACCCCTCGGATCAAAGCCGCATCAACCTGACCGATGACGCCGACACCATTTCCAAGAAAATCCGCAAGGCGAAAACCGATGCCGAACCGCTGCCTGATAGTCTTGAGGCGCTGCGCGATCGCCCCGAAGCGCGCAACTTGGTCAACATCTACGCAGCCCTGGCAGGCCATAGCCCCGAACAGGTGATGCAAGACTATGCCGGCGCGCAATTTGGCACCTTCAAACCAGCCCTCGCCGATCTGGCGGTGGCGAAACTGGAGCCGATCACCCGCGAGATGACCCGCCTGATGCAAGACCCCGCCGAAATCGACCGCATCCTTGGCATCGGGGCCACCCGCGCCGACGCCATCGCCCGGCCCATCGTCGATCAGGTTTACGACATCATCGGCATGATCCGCTCGCGGCAGGTCTGATGCGCGGCGTGGCACGGGTGGGGCTTCTCGTCCTGCTCGTGGCCTCGCTGGCCCTAACCGTGTTGACGGGCATGCAGATCGCCCGCCAGCCCCTGCTGCGCCCGCTGATCGAGCGGACCGCGGATGAAATCTCCGCTGCCACCGACCGCATGATGGCCGTTGAGGCGACCCCCGACCATATTGCCGCCCGCCTGACGGAACTTTTGGCCGAAGACCCGCGCAACTGGATCGCCTTGCAAGCCGTGCGCGATGTGGCCACTGAACGCAGCACCCAACTACCCAACCACGTTCAGGCCGCCTACGACACCGCTTGGGGGGCCGACAGCGCCTATTTCACCCAAGCAGTTTCGTGCCTCACCTGCGTTTGGGATGCCGGAACCTGCTCACTTTCCCAAGCGCTGATCTGCCAAGCCCCCGTCGCCTTTACCCCGATCGGCGATATCGCAGGCATCGCCCGCGCCGGGGTTGCCTATGCGTCGGGTGGTGAAATCGACGACGTCGACCTCGCCCTTTCCATCACGGGCCTGGGTGCCACCGCACTTGTCGTCGCCTCAGGCGGCTCTTCCACCACGGTCAAACTTGGCGCGGGCCTTGCGAAACTGGCGCGCAAGATGCACCTGCTTTCCCCCCGCCTTGTCGCCATGATCAGCGACACCCTGCGCGCTGGCGTCGATCTTGCCGCCTTGCCTGCAATTCGTTCTACCGATGATCTGGCAAGGGTTATCAAAGCCGACGCCCTTGCCCCGCTGGCCCGATTGACGACCGATCTGGGCCGCATAAACGATGCCATTGGCCCGACCCAAGCCCTGCATCTTTTGCGTTATGTCGATGATGGCACCGACGCCCGCCGCTTGGCCAATGCCGCTGACGCGCTAAAATCCCGCACCATTGGCCGGATCGAGATTCTCGGAAAAACCCGCCTGCTGCGCGCCACCCTGCGGTGGTCAGATGAGGTTTATGCCCTGATGGCAGGCATTGCGGGCCTGATCGCCAGCGTGACCAGCCTGATCGCATCACTCGTCCACAGCATTGTCATCCGCACTTTGCGCCGCCGGATATAAC
>JBAVTI010000496.1:0-2186 GCA_049696055.1 Paracoccaceae bacterium
GCCATATGGATATCATTTCGGGTGCGGGCCACGATGCGTGCTGGATCAACCGGGTGGCACCGACGGTGATGGTGATGTGCCCTTGCGTTGGGGGGCTTAGCCATAACGAGGCCGAGGAGATTTCGCCGGAATGGGCGGCGGCGGGGACGGATGTGCTGTTCCATGCGGTGCTTGAGGTGGCGGGGGTGGTTTAACGGCCAACGCCGGGGGTTTCACACCCCCGGACCCCCGTGGGATATTTGCGAACAGGTGAATGGAGGCTAAGGGCCTTCGGACAGGGAGACAGGGTAATGAGCACCACAGTCATCAAGAACGGCACCGTTGTTACCGCCGATCTGACCTATAAGGCGGATGTGTTGGTCGAGGGCGGGGTGATTACCTCCATTGGCCCGAATTTGGCGGGGGATAGGGTGTTGGATGCGACGGGCTGTTATGTGATGCCCGGCGGGATTGATCCGCATACGCATCTGGAGATGCCGTTTATGGGGACATACTCGGCGGATGATTTTGAGAGTGGGACGCGGGCGGCGCTGGCGGGGGGGACGACGATGGTGGTCGACTTTGTGCTGCCATCACCAGGGCAGGGGCTGCTGGACGGGTTGTCGATGTGGCACAACAAGACCAGCCGCGCCAATTGCGATTATTCGTTCCATATGGCGGTGACGTGGTGGGGCGAGCAGGTTTTCAATGAGATGAAAACCGTGGTGGATCAGGGGATTACCAGCTTCAAACACTTCATGGCCTATAAGGGCGCGTTGATGGTGAATGACGACGAGTTGTTTCATTCGTTCAGCCGTTGTGCCGATCTGGGGGCGCTGGCGATGGTGCATGCCGAGAATGGCGATGTGGTGGCGGAGCTGTCGGCGCGGCTTTTGGCGGCAGGCAATGTAGGGCCGGAGGCGCATGCCTATTCGAGGCCGCCGCAGGTGGAGGGCGAGGCCACCAACCGGGCGATCATGATTGCCGATATGGCGGGGGTGCCATTGTATGTGGTGCATACGTCTTGCGAGGACAGTCATGAGGCGATCCGGCGGGCGCGGATGGCAGGAAAGCGGGTCTGGGGCGAGCCGTTGATCCAGCATCTGACGCTGGATGAGAGCGAGTATTTCAATGCCGATTGGGACCATGCGGCACGGCGGGTGATGAGCCCTCCGTTCCGATCGAAGGCGCATCAGGACAGTCTGTGGGCGGGGTTGCAGTCGGGGAGCCTGTCGGTGGTAGCGACCGATCATTGCGCGTTCACCACGGCGCAAAAGCGGTTTGGGCTGGGGAATTTTACCAAAATACCCAATGGAACCGGTGGCTTAGAGGATAGAATGCCAATGCTGTGGACGCACGGCGTGGCGACGGGGCGGCTGACGATGAATGAGTTTGTCGCCGTCACCTCGACCAACATCGCCAAGATTTTGAACTGCTATCCGCAGAAGGGGGCGGTTTTGGTGGGGGCGGATGCGGATCTGGTGGTTTGGGATCCAGAAAAATCGAAAACCATCTCGGCGGGAAATCAGCAATCATCCATTGATTACAACGTGTTCGAGGGTAAAGTTGTGACGGGGTTACCGCGCTATACCCTGACGCGGGGCAAGGTGGCGATCAATGATGGCAAGGTCGAGACGCAGGAGGGCCACGGCGCATTCGTCGCCCGTGAGGCGCGTCCGGCGGTGAACCGGGCGCTGAGCGCGTGGAAAGCGGTGACCGCGCCGAGGGCGGTGGAGCGGACGGGTATTCCGGCGACGGGGGTGTGATGGGCACCTTCCTCATCAACTCTGCGCTGGACCGCCGTTTCGTTGATCTGGCGTTTTTCATGTGCCTCGGCGTCTGGCCTTGGCTGTTGCTGATTACCATTGGCATCGCCGCCTTCGCCTGGAAGTTGGTGCTGCTTTGCCAACTGATTGCCTTGCCCTTTGCTGTGATCGGCTGGGCGATGGGATTTCGCGGCGGGCGGCGGCTTGGCTTTGGTCCGCGTGGCAGCGCGATGATTGCGGGATGGACGGGACTTTTGACCGCCGAGGTGGGGCTGGCGTTGGTCCTGTTGCCGTGGCTGGGCAAGGGAGCCTATGCCCCCGGCTACCTGGCCTTTCCGGCGCTGGCTGTGTTGGTGACGGTCGGGGTGCTTCTGTTTTACCGGGCGAGAACATGGACAAACGAGGCACGGCCTCTGCGAAAGAACCAAGCATGAAAGACAC
>JBAVTI010000497.1:0-8800 GCA_049696055.1 Paracoccaceae bacterium
CCCCCGGCATTGCCGATAATGCTGTCATCGCCATCGCCGCCGATCAGCGTATCATTGGCCGTGCCGCCGCGAATGGTATCATTGCCGGTGCCACCGTCGATGTAGTCGGCCCCGCCCTGCCCAAGCAGGCTGTCATTGCCGTCGCCGCCGTAAATCAGGTCGCTGCCGGTGCCTCCGCTCAGGGTATCGGCCACGGGCAGGCCGATCAGGGTTAGGGCAAAGGGGCCAACGGGCGGTGGGGGCAAAGCCATTTTATTCTCCGATAAACCAAAAACTGTTTACTGCCGCACACCCCGATTGCGAGGTTCACCCCCGTCTCATATCGGCGGAGAATTGCGCACGGAGCGGCGATTCGCTATTAAAATCAAACATTTTGCACGATTTAGCCATGATCCTGCCGCAATTGACCGATTGTCGCGGATGATGGTCAGCCACGGCCGATAAAGGGCATGGTGGTGGCCATGATCGTGATGAACGGCACGTTAACCGACAGCGGCAGCCCCGCCATATGCACAATCGCATCGGCAACATGGGTGGTATCCATCACCGATTCGATTCGGGTCGTGCCGTCGGCTTGGGGAACGCCCTTGGTCATCGCCACGGCCATATCGGTGAGGGCGTTGCCGATATCAATCTGACCGCAAGCAATATTGAAGGGGCGGCCATCAAGGCCAAGGCTGCGGGTCAAGCCAGTGACGGCGTGTTTGGACATGGTGTAGGGGGCCGAGCCTGGACGCGGCACATGGGCCGAGATCGAGCCGTTGTTGATGATGCGTCCGCCCTGAGGAGATTGGCGGCGCATTTGGCCAAAGGCAGCGCGGGCGCAAAGGAACATGCCGGTGATATTGACGCCCGACAGCGCCAGCCAATCCGCCACCGGGATCTCGTCTATGGGCGCGCCGGGCAGCGACATTCCGGCATTGTTGAACAGCACATCAATGCGGCCCCATTGGGCGATCGCTTGGGCAAAAGCGGCATCGACCGAAGCGGGGTCGGTCACATCGCAGGGCAACACAAGGGCGTTTTCATGGCCTGCGGCGGTTTGCGCCAAGGCGTCGGCGCGGCGGCCAATCAGCCCGACCTTCCAGCCCTGCGCCAAAAAGGTTTGTGCCGTGACGCGGCCAATACCGCTGCCTGCGCCGGTGATGATGATGGTGCTTGCCATGTGTTTCCCCTTGGAATTTGCGCCAGTGTCAGGGGCGAGTGACCGCACTGCAAGCGGGAATATGGGGGTGGCAATGGCAGCATGAAGCGGTGCGCAAAGGGCTGACTTTGGGGTGAAGGCGGGCAAAACGCCCCAAATAAACTTTTTGTATAAGCGATATAAACCAATGAGATATATGCCACTCCCTACACCAACCGCAGTTTATGACACATTGACGAGATATGATTTGACTCATGAAAACGCGCTGTTTAACCAAACTGTACAACTCAGTTCATTTCAATTGTGGAGCGGCCAGTGCCAGACATTCCCGGAAACAATTCAACGACTGCGCTTATCACGGTCAGCGGTCAGTATGCTTCGGTTCTTGAGACCAATGGCGACATTGATCGTTGGCGCGTCAACATGGTCGCAGGTCTGACCTATGACTTTAAACTGACCGGGGATGGCAGTGCGACCACGTTGGATGCCGGCAAAATCGTGCTGCGCGACGCGCTTGGGGTGCAGATCGACTATAACTATATCAACGGCAATGTGGCATATACCGCGCTGACCTCGGGTTCCTATTACATCGACATCGAGGATTATCAGACCAGCGACGCTTTGGCCGAAGGGTCGTACATCATCACCGCCAGCACCAATGACGTCGTGGTGAACAACAACACCACCAACCGGGTATTGACCAATGGCCTGGGTGCGGTGCAATCGCTGGGGCAATCGGGCGACAGCGATTGGTTTGCGGTATGGATGGTGGCCGGGCGATCCTATGGATACCTGGTGGATGGCGACGGATCCCTGCTGGATCTGGACAATGCCCGCATAAACCTGCGCGACGCGAGCGGGACAATCATCAGCTACAACTATTCGGGCAGCACGGTGGAATGGGACGCCATTACCACGGGCGTCTATTACATTGAGATTGTCGATTATCAGGCCGAAGGCTTGGCCGAAGGCAATTACCGCATCAATGCGATGCTTGCCGATACCATCTTTAACAATGCGTCCACCGCATCGGTTCTGGGATCGAATGCCATACTCACCTCGGCGGTCGACGCGCCGGGCGATACCGATTGGCACCGGGTTAGTCTGGCGGCGGGCCTGACCTACGGCTTTAACATCTCGGCGACACCGGGTGCGGGCGGGCTGTCTGATCCGGATGTTTATCTGCGCGACAGCGCCGGGAACCTGTTGGTTTACGGCAATATCAGTTCGGGTACCTCGTCGACCATCGCCTATACGGCGTCAGCGCCGGGGCTGTTCTATGTGCAGGCCGGAAACAGCAACGATACCGACGTTGGCGGCTATGTGCTGCGCAATATCGCCACTGATTTTGTGCGCAACGACACGGCAACGGCTGCGACGTTGCTGGACGGCGGCACTTTGGCGGGCCGGATTGACGTGCAGACCGATGCCGACTGGTACCGCTTTAGCGTGGTGGCGGGGCGCACCTATACCTTCCGGCTTTCGGGCGACGGATCGGCCACCAGCCTTGCCGACATGCGTCTTACCTTGCGCAATGTCGCGGGCACGCAGATTGATTACGACTACACCGCAAACCCCAGCGGTGCGGCAACTTTCAGCTTCACTGCCACCACGACCGGACTGATGTTCTTAACTGCCGCCGGGTTTTATTCCGGCACGGCGGGCGGGTTCCGGCTGTCTGTCATCTCGGACTCGATTGTGCTTTCGGGCACGGTGGGCAACGATTACCTGACCGGGGGTGTGCAAAACAACATCATTCTGGGCAGCCTTGGCAATGACACACTGTTTGGCGGGATCGGTAACGATAGCCTGCGCGGCGATGCGGGGAACGATGTTCTGGCGGGCGGAGAGGGTGCTGATTGGGCGCTATTCAGCGGGGCTGTTAACACAACAGTCAATCTGGCGCTGACGACGGCGCAAGTTACGGGTCATGGCTCGGATATTCTGGTCGGGGTCGAAAATGTGCAGACCGATGCAGGGGCCGACAATCTGACCGGCAACGCCTTTGCCAATGCGTTCTATGCTGCGGCGGGCAACGACAGCCTTTACGGCGGCGACGGCAATGACAGCCTGAACGGTGGTTTGGGCAACGATGTCATCGCCGGGGGTGGCGGCATTGATACCGCAAGCTTTACCGGGGCGTACAACGTGACCGTCAATCTGAACACCATCGCAGCACAGAACACCGGGATGGGGCTTGATGTGCTGAGCGGGATTGAGAATGTCACCACAGATCTGGGAAATGACCGGATCTTTGGCAACGCGCTGGCCAACGGACTGACGGCGGGGGCGGGCAACGACAGCCTATATGGTGGCGATGGCAATGACGTTTTGCAGGGCGATCTGGGCAACGATCTGCTGGATGGTGGGTTAGGCGTTGATACGGCAGTGTTCACGGCGGCAGTAGCCACAACCATCAACCTTGGGCTGACGGTGGCGCAGGTGACAGGCCATGGCACCGATACCCTTGTCGGCATCGAAAATCTGATCACCGGGGCGGGCAATGACCGCTTGACCGGCAATAGCGCCGACAACAAGTTGTCGTCCGGGGCGGGCAATGACATTCTAAGCGGTGGGATCGGCAATGATTGGTTGATCGGCGGTACTGGGGTGGACGGGCTTTATGGCGGGGCCGGGGCGGATCTGTTCGACTTTGGCCGCGACGGCGATGGGGATCGGATCTACGATTTCCAGAACGATGTGGATACGATCATTCTGCGCGGGCTTGGGCTAAGTTCGGCGACGTCGGCGCTGTATTATGCCAGTCAAGTTGGCACTTCGGTGGTCTTTGACTTTGGTCAGGGCGATACCTTGACGGTGTTGAATACCACCACGGCGGCGCTGCTGAACGATTTGCTGCTTGTCTAAGAGGTATTGGCATCGAAGGGGGGTGGATTGCATCCCCCTTCGATGGCGCGCCTAGGGCTGGAACATCAAATCCCTTGTGCCTATGCTGGCGCGAAATGGGGAACAGATTTCATGGCCAAACCGAACGCGCCCGCCGAACCAACAGCAGATGGCGAGGGCTACTTGCTGTATCATTCGATCGGGCAATACCCCGGAAAGGCTGCGGATATGACCGCCGCCATGGCCGCGTTTGCCTCGGTTTGGGCGGCACCGGATGATGAGCAATGGGGCTATGCATTGGGCGTACGTCAGCGATTCATTGATCGCTGGAGTGATATCATTCACGCGCCTTCAGGCAGCGTCACCAGTTGCGAAAGTGTCACCGCAGGGGTGGCGTCGCTGTTTGGGGCGCTGCCGGATCGGGTGCTGCGGGGCAAGCGGGTATTGGTAGCGGGGGATTGCTTTCCCTCGGTGCATTTCCTGCTGACCGGGTTGCAGGAAAGGCTTGGCTTTACGCTTGACACGGTGCCGCTGCGCCAAGGGGCAAGCTGGGTGGCGGATGAAGATGTGATCCGGCATTGGGGGCCGGATGTCGGGGTGGCGCTGCTGACATGGGTGTCGTCAACTTCGTCACACCGGATTGATCTGGAGGCGATGGTGGCGCATGGCCGCCAGATGGGCAGCGTGATCGGGGTGGATATCACCCAAGGGGCGGGGTTGTTGGCGTTTGACGTAATGGCACCTGTGGTGGATTTCACGGTATCCACCAGTCTGAAATGGATGTGCGGCACACCCGGAGCGGGGATACTGCATGTGGCCCCTGCCCTGTGCGCCGAGTGCCAGCCATCGCTGCGGGGTTGGTTTAGCCAAGCCAATCCGTTCAGCTGGGATCTGGACAAGTTCGCTTACGCGCCCGACATCCGCCGCTTTGATCATGGCACGCCGGGGATTATGGCCTGTGCGGCGTCGCTGCCTGCGTTGGATTGGCACGCAGGGCAGTCGATTGCGGATCTGACGGCGCATAATGCCCGGCTGTCGGCGCAAATTCTGGACGGGGTTACCGAAATTGGCCTGTCCTTGGCCTCGCCACGCGATCCGGCAGAACGTGGCGGCAGCGTCATGGTCGCCTTACCTGCGGAAATGCCGGCGCAGGCGGTTCTGGCGCAGCTGCGCAGCGTCGGGGTTTATGCCGATGCCCGCAGCCAGACCTTGCGGATGTCGCCGGGGGTGATCAGTACGGCGTTGGGGGTTCAGCGGTTGTTGGCGGGGTTGGCTGGCATCAGGCGCGGATAGCACCTTACATCGGCAACAGGCTGGGCACCGCATCCGAGACGATACGCCCGTCTTCCAGCGTTACGATCCGGTCGGCCAAGCTAAGGATGCGGTTGTCATGGGTGACCATGACGGTTGTGGTGCCACGCTCGCGCCCCAAGGCCACCAGCATTTGCACCACTTGGGTGCCGCTTTCATGGTCTAGGGCGGCGGTGGGTTCGTCGGCGAAAATCACCTCCGGGTTGGATACCAGCGCCCGCGCCACCGCGACGCGCTGTTTCTGGCCGCCCGAAAGGTTGGCGGGCAGGTAGTCAATCCGGTCTGCCAGCCCGACAAGCCCCAGCATATGTTCCACCGCGCGGTTCTGGGCGGCAGCATCGCCGGGCCCATGCACTTGCAGACCCATCAACACATTTTGCCGCGCGGTCAGGCTTTCGTGCAGGTTATGGGCCTGAAAGATAAAGCCAAGGCGACGGCGCAGCGCCTCTTGCAACGCCGGGGGTGCGCCATTCACTTCTTGCCCAAGCAGGCGAACCGAGCCTTTTTGCACCTCACGCAGGCAGCCCATCAGCGTCAACACCGTGGTTTTACCAGAACCCGACGGCCCCATCAGGATGGTCAGACTGCCCTGCGTCACCGTCAGGTTGACATCGAAAATCGCCTGTTTGCGGGCCTCGCCCTGACCAAACCAATGGTCAAGCCCGGTGACAATGACGGGGGCATCCGCCATCAGAACAAATCCGCCGGGTCTGCACCAGCCAAGCGCCGGGTGGCAATCGCCCCGGAAACGGTGCAGGCGATGATGGTGCCAAAGAACACAATCGCGGCGCGGCTTGCCTCCATCTGGATCGGCAGGCCGGTGGCCTTGGCCATCACTGCGTAAAAGCCCATCGACAGCACGATACCGGGCAAAAAGCCAAAAACCGCCAACACCAGCGCCTCTTCGAACACGATGCCAAGGAAGAACCGATGGCCATAGCCCATTGCCTTGAAGGTGGCGTATTCGCGCAGATGGTCGGCGACGTCGGTGGCCAGCACCTGATAGACGATCACCAACCCCACCAGAATGCCGATAAACACGCCAAAGCCAAAGATCACCCCGGTGGGGCGTTTGGTGGTCTGGTATTTCAGGTCTTGCGCAATGGCCACGGTCATGGGCCGCACCAACACCGGCTCGCCCGCAAGGGCGCTTGCAAGCCTGCCCGATACTTCGGCGGCATCGCGGCCCGGTTCCACCTTGACCAATATCTGCGACGGCGTGCCCGAAAGGCGCTGACCAAACAGCCGCAGAAAGGTTTGATCTGACACCACAATATTGCCGTCGGAATTAAAGCTGCCGCCCAGATAGAAGCTGCCGATGACCGAAACTGTCTTGCCGTTGGATTCGAATTTGAACGGGGTTTCCGGGGACAGGCCGGCAATGATTTCGGCCGAGACGCCCCGGGTTTTCACATCCAGCAACGCCCGTTCCGGCAGGCTGAGGCTGGTCATTTGATCGCGGATGCGCGCGCCTGCGAAAGCCGACGCTTCGGGTGGCAGGGCGTAGGCTTGCAACGAGGCGGTGACCCCATCGGGGCGCGTCCAATCCAGACGGGCAAGGTAAAGCGGCACCGCATCCAGCACGCCGTCCACCCCCAACGCCTGAAACAACAGCCGTCGCGCGATGGGAGAGCCATCGGTAAGGGTATTGGCGTCTTGCGACGAGATCATGATATCTGCGTTGATCAATTGATACGAAGTGCCGATCGAGCCGTTAAGTGCCCCCAGCAGGCCTAGTTGCACAAACACCAGCACATTGGCAAAGGCCACCCCCGCCAGCGCCGCCGCCATCCGGGTGCGGTTATGTGTCAGTTGCAGCCAGCCGATCGGCATCCGGCCAAACAGTGCCGCCATCAGGGCTGTCATGGTTGCGGCTTTGGCTGGGGTTCGGGTGGGCTTTCGGGGGCGGGTTCTGGCGCCGGGGTAATCTCGCCCACCACCTCTAGTCCGGTCAGATTGCTGGCCCGCGCCGATGAGGCGGCATCCAGCGCCACATCAATCCGCACAATGCGCGCATCAGTATTGGCGGCCGGATCGGCGGCGAAAATGGATTGGCGTTCCACCTCTAGCCCGATCCGGGCCACGGTGCCGATCAGGGGCGCAGACCCCAGTGCCGTGGCAGAAAGGGTGACGGGTTGGCCCAGGGCAATGCGGCGGATATCGGTCTGATACACCTCTAGTTCGGCCATCATCAGATCGGTATTGCCCAGCGTGGCCACGCCATCCTGACCGGGCTTCTCACCCGCCCGCACATGCAGTTTCAGGATCGTGCCGGCGGTAGCCGCCACTACCTGAGCCTTGGCCATGTCTTGTTTGGCGCGGTTCAGATCGGCGATTGCCACGTCGCGATTGCGTTCGGCCAGCACGATATCGGCCTGAATACCGCCATCTTCACTGGTAAAACGGGTCAGGGCGGCAGCGGCGCGATCAAGTTCGCGCGCGGCCCCGGTGGCGGCGGCTTCGGCCTGTTCCAACTGTGCGCCCGTGGCGACGCCGCGTTGGGCAAGATCAGTGATCCGCGCCAGTTCAGAGGCCGCCAGTTGGTGCGCGGCGGCAGCGCGGTCGCGGTTGGCCACGGCCTCGGTAAGGCTGGCTTGCACCGAACTGCGGGTTTGCGCAACGGCGGCCTCGCGGGCGGCCAGGGTGGCTTCGGCGCTGGCCAGTTGGGCGGCTAGTTGCGGCAGGCTGTCGAGTTCGGCGATGATCTGGCCTGCGCTGACATGGTCGCCTTCTGTCACCAAAAGCCGGGCCACGCGGGCGTCGCCTGCGCCAAACGGCAAGGCGAGGGTGACACTATCGCCTTCGGGTTTCAGGCGGCCAAGGGCTGCGATGGTGGGGGCTTTTTCGACAACCACGGTGGGGGGGGCAATCGGGGCCACCGCGATCGGCGTCGACGACCCGGCACCCGGTTGCAGCCCGGTTGTGCCAAAAAACGCCCGCAGCGCGGGGGGTTGAAAATAAAGCCCTATCACCGCACCGGTGAACAATATCGGCATAATAAGCGGCAATCGCCAAAGTTTTAACCGCCAAAACGTGGCGACAAGGCGCGACGGTTTCGGTGCCGTGGCCGAGGCTTTGCCCGTACTTTCCAGCGGCAGACCAACTTTGGTTTGCGGTTCCGTTGTTGGGCCGTCTTGCATTGCGTTTTCGCCTTGAGGGATCACATACCGATTAGTGAGCCGTTTCGCACTTTGGTGCAACATTCAAGGTGTGTGATCGCCGCAGGGTGCCTACAGGTCTGCGGGGCTGTTGGCGAAATCAAGGATCGCGGCGACCAGACAATCAAGGCTGTCGGTCCAGGGCTGATGGAAAGGCAGGGCATCGGTCAACAGCGACAACTCGGTGCAGGCGATCAACAGATGGTCGCAGTGCGGTGCCATATTTTCCGCCAACACCGCCATTGCCGCGCGGGCTTGCGGGCCGGTATCGCCCGCTTTGACCCGGCGGATCAGCGTCAGTACCGGGGCCCCGTCATCCGGAAAAACCGGGGTCAGACCG
>JBAVTI010000498.1:0-3666 GCA_049696055.1 Paracoccaceae bacterium
TCGATGCCGCCCACATAAATCTTGTTGTTCGAGGGCCGCCAAACCTGCCCGTCATAGGTGCCATCGCCCGCAGCGACCATGTCGATCACAATCTTTTTGCCAAGGTTTTCCGACTGATATTCCGCGCCATCCTTGAAGGTGCGCGAGATCACCCCGCAAAATGCCGGCCCACAGGGCGCGATGGTCACAAGGGCATAGGCCCCGTCGTCTTCCTGGGTTTGCCAAAGCCCTTCGACCGGGTCTGCCATCGCCATTCCCGCGCCCAAGATCAGCGCCGCACTTAGCATCAGTTTCTTCATCATTGCCTCCTCCCGTAAGGTTGCGCCAATATTCACTGCCAAAACGGTTTTCACGCAAGCATGACGTTGGGTCTTTTGGCGGTCTGTTGGCGGTCTTCTGGCCTCCCTCTGCCCCTTGGCAAGCCCGCCCACCCATGCGAAAGACGCCCTACCGCCAGCAGGAGCCGTGCCATGATCCTATACCCCGCGATTGATCTCAAAGACGGCCAATGTGTGCGCCTGTTGCGCGGCGAGATGTCGGCGGCCACGGTATTTGGCGATGATCCGGCAGCACAGGCGGCGGCTTTCGTGGCGGCGGGCTGCGAATGGCTGCATCTGGTCGATCTGAACGGTGCCTTTGCCGGAACCCCGGTGAACGGTGCCGCCGTCGAGGCGATCCTGAAACGCGTCAGCGTGCCCTGCCAGCTTGGCGGTGGCATCCGCGATATGGCCACGATCGAGGGCTGGCTAAGCCGTGGCCTTGCCCGCGTTATCCTTGGTACCGTGGCGGTGGAAAACCCCATGTTGGTGCGTGAGGCCGCCCGCGCCTTTCCGGGCCGGGTCGCCGTCGGCATTGACGCACGCAAAGGCCGCGTCGCCACCAAAGGCTGGGCTACCGAAACCGAGGTGATCGCCACCGATCTTGCCCGCAGCTTTGAAGATGCAGGTGTCGCCGCAATCATCTACACCGACATCGACCGCGATGGCGCGATGCAGGGCCCCAACATCGAGGCCACCGCCGCCCTTGCCCGCGCGGTCTCTATCCCGGTGATCGCCAGCGGCGGCGTGTCGTCGATGGCCGACCTTCTGGCCCTGCGCGCGGATGGGGTAATTGCGGGTGCCATTTCGGGCCGCGCCCTTTATGACGGGGCGATTGATCTGGGTGCCGCCCTGAAGGCGCTGAAAGCTTAGACTTTCGGCGCGCGCCGCCGCCATGCCTGCCACAAAAGCCAGCCCCACAGGCTTAACCCCACCGCGCCGGTGCCAAGCGCTATCACCTCATTGGCGCGCAGGCCGTTGAAATATTCCCACCCCGGCACGGCGGTCAGGGCGGCCACAACCGGCGCAATCAGGAACAACCCGTGGTGCCATGCCCGCCGGGGCGGTGGGCCAAAACTGACAGCGCCGCGCTGCCCCAACCGCGCCATCGCCCACAGCGTCAGCGCCAGCATCACCGGCATCGCCAACCGCACCGGTGACGGTATAGCTACGGTCTGCGCCCCCCATAACAGCAGCGCCATCCCCGGCACGATCGCCATCACCCAAGCCCTCGGGCGCGGCACCTGACCCAAGCGGTCAAGCCCCAGATGCGCCAACGGCACCACCAGCCCCAACCCGGCAAGATACAGCATCGTGGTGCCGCCCCCCGGCATCTGCGCCCGCTCGTTGGGCCAAAACTGCGCCCAATAGCCACCCGCCAACCCCAGCGCCGCCCACGCCAGCGCCATCCGCCCCGGCCCCAGCCGCCCCGCCATGCGGCCCAAGCCGAACACCAAAACCCCCGTCACCAGCGCGTGCCACGCCAGCGGCGTCCACACCAGTTGGATCGGAAACGCCTCGTACATGGTGCCGACCACCACGCCCTCGACCATGAACCCCATCACCGCACCGCCAAGAAACGTGCCGCGCCATCCACCGAGGCCCGTCACCGCAACCGCGCTCAGCGCCACCGCACAGGCAAGGCAATAGGCAAACATCGTCGCCAACCGCTCGATCCCCCACGCCACACTGGCCCAATTCGGGGTCAAGGGGGCCGACCAGAACAAGGTCTCCGACCCCCAGTCGGCAATCAGCCCCAGCGCCAGTGCCGCCATGATGTATCGCAGGTTTGCCATGCCACCCTCTTTGCTTTTCCCCAACAAAACACCAAAAGGCTGGAAAGCCAAAGCCTCAACCGCTATGGGGGGACAAGTTTCAAAGGGCACATCCATGCTAAAGGTCCGCATCATCCCCTGTCTTGACGTGGCTGACGGCCGCGTGGTCAAGGGCGTCAACTTCGTCGACCTGCGCGACGCGGGCGATCCGGTCGAGGCCGCGCGCGCCTATGACGCCGCCGGGGCGGACGAGCTGTGCTTTCTGGATATCCACGCCACCGTCGAGAATCGCGGCACCATGTTTGATCTGGTCACCCGCACCGCCGAGCAATGCTTTATGCCGCTGACGGTGGGGGGCGGGGTGCGCAGCCATGCAGACGTGCGCGCGCTGCTGTTGGCGGGGGCGGACAAGGTCTCGTTCAACTCTGCCGCCGTCGCCGATCCCAATGTGGTGCGCGACGCCGCAGATCGCTTTGGCAGCCAGTGTATCGTGGTGGCGATTGACGCAAAAACCGTAAGCCCCGGCAAGTGGGAGATATTCACCCACGGCGGCCGCAAATCCACCGGCATCGACGCGGTAGAATTCGCCCGCACCGTTGCCGCCAAGGGGGCGGGCGAAATCCTGCTGACCTCGATGGATCGCGACGGCACCCGCGCCGGCTTTAACCTGCCCCTGACCCGCGCGATATCGGATGCAGTGTCGATCCCGGTCATTGCCTCTGGTGGCGTCGGCACGCTGGATCACCTTGTCGAAGGCGTCACCCTTGGTGGCGCTTCTGCGGTGCTTGCGGCCTCGATCTTTCACTTTGGTGAATTCACCATCGCCCAAGCCAAGGCCCATATGGCCGCCGCAGGCATCCCCGTGAGGCTGACATGAACGCGCTGGACCGATTGGCCGCAACCATTGCCGCCCGCAAAGGCGCCGACCCCGACACCTCGTGGACCGCGAAACTGCTGGCCCGTGGCCCGGAAAAATGCGCCGAGAAATTTGGCGAAGAAGCCATCGAGGCGATTATCGAGGCGGTCAAAGGCGACCCTGCCAAACTGGTATCCGAAGCCGCAGACGTGCTTTACCACCTGCTGGTGATGCTGGCCGCCCGCGACGTCACTCTGGCCGATGTATTGGCCGAACTAGACCGCCGCGACGGCACCTCTGGCCTTGCCGAAAAGGCATCCCGAAGCTGAGCGCCGCCAAGATTTTTCAACGGTTTTTGGCGGCACCCGGTTCAGCCCAAAAGTCGGGGGATCTCAATCGCCGGGCAGCGGTTTTGCACCACGACCACGCCCTTGGCCCGCGCCAGTGCTGCGGCTTCGGCATTTTGCACACCCAGTTGCATCCACACGGTCTTTAGCCCCGGCAGATGCGCCAATGCTGCCTCTACCACCGGCAGAACTTCTTCTGATCGTCGGAAAATATCCACCATATCAACCGGTTCGGTAATATCCGCCAGGGATGCCCGCACCACCTCGCCCAGCGCCTGCACCCCCACCTGCCCCGGATTGACCGGGATCACCCGGTAACCCTTGGCCTTCAGATAGGCCGCAACCCGGTGGCTGGGGCGATCTGGTTTGGG
>JBAVTI010000499.1:0-4206 GCA_049696055.1 Paracoccaceae bacterium
GATAAGCGCAATGCGCGAGATCATGACCAAGAGCATGGCCCGTAACATCTTTTACGGCGGGTCTTTGTTCTTCATCGTCATATTTGTGGGCCTCACCGTCCACTCACACCGCTATATCGTCACCACCTCGACCAATGCCGCGACGCTTACCGAAAGCGTCATCGCCGGCAAACGCATCTGGGAAGAAAAGGGCTGCATCAACTGCCACACCATTCTGGGCGAAGGTGCCTACTTTGCCCCTGAACTTGGCAACGTCATGAAACGCTGGGGCGTCAACGAAGACCCGGTTGGGGCGATGGATGCGCTTAAAGGCTGGATGGATGCCATGCCCACCGGCATTGCGGGCCGCCGCCAGATGCCCGCTTTCAATCTGACAGACGCGCAATACCGCGAACTCGCCGACTTCCTGCTGTGGACCAATACGATCAACACGCAGGGCTGGCCCCCGAATGACGCGGGCTAAGGAGCATCAAAAATGAAATACCAATCACAGAAAATCGCACTGGCCTATTTCGGGGTCGCCATGGCCCTGTTTGCCGTGCAGGTGATCCTTGGCCTCTTGATGGGCTGGATCTACGTTGACGGCAACTTCCTGACGGAAATCCTGCCTTTCAACATCGCCCGCATGTTGCACACCAACAGCCTGATCGTCTGGCTGCTGCTCGGCTTTTTTGGTGCCGCCTACTATCTGGTGCCAGAAGAGGCAGAACGCGAGATCCACTCGACCAAGCTTGCCTATCTGCAACTTGGCATCCTCGTTCTGGGCACCGTCGGTGTGGTGCTGACCTATTTCTTCAACCTGTTTGAAGGCAACTTCCTGCTCGGCCGCGAAGGCCGCGAGTTTTTGGAACAGCCGCGTTGGGTCAAGGCAGGCATCGTTGTCGCCGCCCTGATCTTCTTGTTCAACGTCTCGATGACGGTGCTGAAAGGTCGCAAGACCGCCATCACCAACATCCTTTTGTTGGGCCTTTGGGGCCTGTCGCTGCTGTTTCTCTTTGCCTTCGTCAACCCCGGCAACCTGGCGCTTGACAAGATGTATTGGTGGTTCGTTGTCCACCTCTGGGTCGAAGGCACATGGGAGCTGGTGATGGCGTCAATCCTTGCCTATCTCATGCTGAAACTGACCGGCGTCGACCGCGAAGTTGTCGAGAAATGGCTTTACGTCATCGTCGCCACCGCGCTGTTTTCCGGTATTCTTGGCACTGGCCACCACTTCCTGTGGATCGGCACGCCCGGCTACTGGCAGTGGATCGGCACGATCTTCTCGGCACTCGAGGTGGTTCCGTTCTTTGGGATGATGTCCTTTGCCTTTGTGATGGTCTGGAAAGGCCGCCGCGATCACCCCAACAAGGCCGCCCTTCTGTGGTCCCTTGGCTGTGCGACACTAGCGTTCTTTGGTGCCGGGGTCTGGGGTTTCATGCATACGCTGCACCCGGTGAACTTCTACACCCATGGCACGCAGATCACCGCAGCGCATGGCCACCTTGCGTTCTTTGGTGCCTATGTCTGCCTCAACCTTGCCATCATCAGCTATGCGATGCCGGTACTGCGCGGGCGTGATCCGTATAATCAGGTTCTCAACATGGCCTCGTTCTGGCTGATGTCGGGCGGCATGGTGTTCATGACCTTCACGCTTACCTTTGCAGGCACAGTGCAAACCCACCTGCAACGCGTGATGGGGATGAACTTCATGGAGGTGCAAGATCAACTGTGGATCTTCTACGCCATGCGCTTTGCCTCCGGCGTGGCCGTGGTGCTGGGGGTGCTGTTGTTCCTCTACGCCATTCTGTTCCCACGCGCCGAGGTCATTCAAACCGGCCCCGTCGCCCGCGTTCCGGCCGAGTGATGATCATGGATGGAACCCAAAACCTAAAGGGGGCGGCTAGCGCCCCCTTCTACCTTCCCCAAGGCGATGAATGCGCCGTGTTCACCGCCGCCTTCAACAATCAACTCCCGGTGCTGCTTAAAGGCCCCACCGGCTGCGGCAAGACCCGGTTCGTGGCGCATATGGCCGCCCAACTCGGCCGCCCGCTCTATACCGTCGCCTGCCACGATGACCTGTCCGCCGCCGATCTGATTGGCCGCTACTTGCTCAAAGGCGGCGAAACCATCTGGGTCGACGGCCCCCTGACCCGCGCCGTGCGTGAAGGTGCCATCTGCTACCTTGATGAAGTGGTCGAGGCCCGCAAAGACGTCACCGTCGTCCTGCACCCCCTGACCGACGACCGCCGCATCCTGCCGATCGACCGCACCTCCGAGGAACTCCACGCCGCCCCCGGCTTCATGTTGGTCGCCTCCTACAATCCCGGCTACCAGAACATCCTCAAAACCCTAAAGCCCTCCACCCGCCAACGCTTCATCAGCCTCGAGTTTACCTTCCCCAAACCCGAACACGAAATCCCCGTGGTCGCCTACGAATCCGGCCTCCCCGAGGCGCAGGTCAAACCCCTCGTCCGCCTTGCCAATAAACTCCGCGCCCTCAAGGGCCAGGATCTCGAGGAAGGCGTCTCTACCCGCCTCGTCGTTTACGCGGCCACCCTGATCCATCAGGGTATGCCGATCGAACGCGCCATCCTTGCCGCGATGATCGAACCCTTGACCGATGACGCCGATACCAAACGCGGGCTCCTCGATCTTGTCACTGCCGTTTTCGGGTGAGGCCGGCATGACAACGATCGACATCGAGCCATGGGAACCCGAAGAATCCATCGGGAAACTGTGGCACGTCCTCGCCAGCCGTCTCGACGCACCCAGCGTCCACGACGGAGCCCGTGTCGACCTCTCGCAGGTTGGCGGACGGCTGGCAGTCCTTTTTCGCGGCCTCGGCGGTAACCAATCCGTCGAGATCAAACCCGTGGCGGAAGAAACTTCCCGCCACCGCCTGTCGTTTCTGCGCCGCCTTGGCACCCATGCCGAAACCACCCCCCGCAGCAGCTTTGATGGCGAGGCCCTGCGCCTGCCGCAATCGCTTGCCACCTTCCCCGCCCGCGAGGCCAACGCCGCGCTCTACATCTGGCTTACCGCCTGCGCCGCCCATGCAGGCACCGCCACCGACCTTGCCGACCCGCTGCAAGCCGACCTCGCCGCGCTTTCCGCCGCCCAATCCATGGTCAAATCCACCCTCGAGCACGCCCCCGGCTTTGCCCCGCTTTACGCCGACCTCTGCGCCGCTTTGCTCTCTCTGCGCCAAACCCCCACACTCCCCGCCACCGAAGCCGCACTCGAAGCCACCATCCGCCACCTGCTCGGCGATCCCGCTGCCCTCTCCACCCGCGCCAGCACCCTGCTCGCCCACATTCAAACCGCTGATTTCACTCTGAAATCGCCGCGCGGCTACCGTCCTTACCGCCCCGTCGCCCTCTGGCCAGACCTGCGCCGCGTCACCGCTTCTGAAACCACTGCCGTCGAGGCCCGTGCCACCGAAGGCACCCCCGAAGAATCGCAGGATAGCGAAAAAACCCACCGCGCCCGCCGCCGCAAATCCGATCAGGCCGAGCGTAACGACAGCTTCATCCTGCATAAATTCGAGGCGCTGCTGTCCTGGGCCGAATTCATCAACCTCAACCGCCGGGTTGAAGATGACGAAAACGATGACGCCAAAAAGGCCGCCGATGATCAAGAAGAAATCGGCCTTGGACAGATTTCCAAAGCCCCCGCCACCCGCCTGAAACTGCATCTCGATCTCGCTCCCGAAGACGTTGATCGTGAACAGCTTTCCGGCATTTCCACCTACCCCGAATGGGATGTGCGGACGGGGGCCTATATGCCCGCCCACACCCGGGTGCTGACCTCGGAAGCAGCCCCCGGCCTTACTCCCCCGTTTCGGGACGATCCGCGCGCCATCGCCCGTATTCGCGCCGTCAAACGTCAGTTCGAGGCCCTGCGTCCCGCACGCGTCTCTACTTCTGGCCACCCTGACGGTGACGAACTTGATACGGATCGGGCGGTGCGCGCGCGGGTCGACTTTCTGGCCACCGGTCAGTCCGAAGACCGCATCTGGCGGCAAACCCGGCCCCAAAGCCGCGATCTGGCGGTGTCGATCCTGCTGGATACCTCGCGCTCCACCGAATCCGCCGTTCCCGGTCACGGCCACGAAGGCCGCACCGTGATTGATATCGAACGCGAGGCGCTGACCGCCCTTGCATGGGGGCTTAACGCCTGTGGCGACGATTTTGCCATCAATGCGTTTTCCTCGCTGAAACGCGA
>JBAVTI010000500.1:0-2127 GCA_049696055.1 Paracoccaceae bacterium
GCTGGCGGCTACCGCGAGCATGACATTCTGGTCATCACCAAGGAAAACAACAAGGGCAACACCAACATCACTGGTTTTGCCTATGGCCCCGAGCATCTGATTGTAAAGAACTAGGGCTGAAGACCAAGCCAGTTGCACTCCGGTCCAGCGGGGCCGGGGTGCAACATATTTTGTCCAAGGTCACCGAACCCGCGTCGGACTGGGCCGATGATTGAGTCGGGCTGCGTCACAGCGTTGCCCATCAGGCACTTGACACCTTCTTGCATGCTGGCAGCCCCACGTTAGTGCGCTGCCGGAATTTCCGGCGCTGCTTTTTTTCAGCGCTGACCCTTCTTGCGAGAAAGCCTTCGCGTTAAGGGCAGGCTGCGGGAAGGGCCGGGACACGAGCGGCGTTTATCGATCTGTCATGCTGTCGCTAACGGCAGCGGCTGCGATCCGGACTTGGGATAATTTGCGGAAAACCATTGTTCGGGATGCCGTTCCAGATGCCACCGCGTGACCTGTTTCTTGCCCTGCTGCCGCCAATCCTCTGAGCCACGGGCTATTCGTTAGGCAAGGGCGCATTGCTTTATTTCCAGCCGTTTTTTACTACGGTAATGATGTATGCGAATGCGGTCGCGATCCTGTTTAGGCGCCGTTTCGGGGTGAAAACCCCATGGTTCTGGCTGCGTGTCATATCGGTCTTTGGTTGCAGCTATCAAAGCGCGCTGATGTTTTTCGGGGTGCCGCCAGACCTCGACACTCCGGCAGGTTGACGGCAAGACCGCCAGCCGAAGTTTCTTTGTACTTCACATTCATGTCGATGCCGGTCTGGCGCGTTGTCTCGATGCAATTGTCCAGCGGCATGACGTGCGTGCCATCGCCGCGCACAGCCCCGCCGCCGCCATGGCCCGCATTTCAAGCGCCGTGCCGAACGGGTGCGGGTAGCCTTGTGCCGCCTTCTACGCGTGCAGGTCGCCGGATTTTGACGCCTCCAGTTCCGCCGCTGTCAAAACAAATCCGCCGCCGACAAAGTAATAGGTTTGTGTCAGATACGGATTGCCGCGTTTGTCATAGGCCCGCAGGATCAGCCCATTGGCATGGCCGGGCAGGGGTGGGCTGTAGTCGAACACCAGATCGCGGTCGAGAGCAAAGGCCAGATCGCCCAGACCGGGCGGCGCAATGCGTCCGCTGATACGCACCGCAGCCTTCAGCACTTCGGCGGCGTCAGGGTCCAGCGTGTCGGGGCGGAAACCCAACAGGTCCAGCACGACGGCGCGATCAGTGGCAAGGCCCTTGCCGGAAAAGGCAAAGGCTGCCGTGCAGGCTGGCTCCAAGGCGCGCCAGTCGCCCTGCGCCGGGGATTTTTTCGGCCCCGCCGCGCAAATCATCAAGAAAGTGCGCGGCGGCGGTCATCGGCCCAATCGTATGCGACGATGACGGGCCGACGCCCAGCTTGAAGATATCAAATACCGACAGGAACATCGGATCAGGCACCCATGCCATAGATCGGGTGCGCGGCACACAATGCCCGCACCTCGGCCAGAACCGCCGCTTCAACCCCCGCGTCGTCACTCGCATAGGCGGACAACGCGTCGATCACCCGCAAGACCAGTTCGCCCACCTTGCGGAATTCGGCCTGGCCAAAGCCGCGCGTCGTGCCTGCCGAGGTGCCAAGCCGCACACCCGAAATGACAAATGGCTTTTCCGGATCAAACGGGATCGTATTCTTGTTGCAGGTCGACCCGGCACGTTCCAACGCGGCCTCGGCGGCCTTGCCCGTCACACCTTTGGGGCGCAGATCGACCAGAACCAGGTGGCAATCGGTGCCGCCTGATACGATGCCAAGGCCGCCTTCTACCAGCACCGCAGGCAGCGCCTGCGCATTGGCGATCACGGCCTTTGCATAGTCCTTGAACGACGGCTGAAGCGCCTCGCCAAACGCCACTGCCTTGGCGGCAATCACATGCATCAGGGGGCCGCCTTGGTTGCCCGGGAACACGGCCGAGTTGAACTTTTTACCTAAGACCTCGTCATTGGTCAGGATCATGCCGCCACGCGGGCCGCGCAGGGTTTTGTGCGTGGTCGTCGTCACGACATGGGCGTGGGGCATCGGATCGAGATACTGGCCCGCTGCGATCAGGCCCG
>JBAVTI010000501.1:0-4655 GCA_049696055.1 Paracoccaceae bacterium
AACGTGACGCGCGCACCGGTTTCGGTTGGCATCAGCGCCTCGCGCGGCACCCCCAGCATTTGTGCAAGCGATACAAAACGATAGCCTTTTTCACGCAGCGCCGTGATCAGCGTCGGCAGGGCCGCAACCGTTGCCGACCGATCCCCGCCCGCGTCATGCAGCACGATGACATTGCCCCCCGACGGCGCAAGCTGCGCCAATGCCGCAGCAACGATATCCGCAGGGGCGACATCTTGCCAATCCGGCGGCACGACATTGGCCCCGACCACAAGGTATCCCCTTTGGTCCAAAGCCACAAAAGGCAGCGCCTCGGCCGCCGTCAGCGGCCCAAGCCCCCGCCCGTAAGGCGTGCGGAAAAGTACGGTACTATGCCCGGTCACGCTGATCACCAGCCGTTGCAGGGTGTTCAGCTCCAGCGTCTTGCGCAGATCGCCGATCCGTTCGATGTCGGGGTGAAAGAAGGTATGCGAGCCGACCTCATGCCCTTCGGCGACCATCCGCCGCACCACATCGGGCGATTGCAGAATGTTGCTGCCAATCAGAAAGAAGGTTGCTGGCACCGACTGCGCCTTTAGCACATCCAGGATTGCGGGCGTCGTGGCGATGTCGGGGCCATCGTCAAAGGTCAGCGCGATCATATTGTCCGTCCCGGCACCAAAACGCGCGATCGAAAACGGCTGCGGGATGATCTGATAGGACTGGCTCTGGATCAGGCCGCTGGCGGTATCCAGCGTCAGGTCGCGATGCCCGGTCTCGGCGGGGTGCAGAACCCGCATGAACGGGCCTTTGCCTTCGTATCCAACGTAATCGGGCAGCGACAGCGTTTCCATCGGGTCCAGCGGCCCCAGCGCCAGCGCCGCCCAGCTTTGCGGGTCTTCGGATCCCAAGGGCCAAATTGCCACGCCACCAATCGCATAGCCCTCCAGAACCGCGCGTTGGTTGCGCAGTGAAACCGCGTCCAGCAACCAGATATCATGGTGCAGGCCACCGTCATCGACCCATTGGATCGTGGTATTCAGCGCATCTTGTGACAGGGTAATCTGTCCGGCGTGCAGGGCGGCGCGGCGCATCGCCTCGGCAAAGCCGATGGGTTCTGGCGCGGGGCCGCCTGCCACCCAATCATGGCCAAAACTGCCCAACGCCACCACCAGCCGATCTGCGCCAACGGTCGCCACCGCCTCGGCCACCACCCGCTCAAACCACGCCTGCGCTGCCAGCGGGCCGGGCAAAGACGCATCGGCGGGCGTTTTGAACGCAAGGAAAACAACCTTGTCCGCCGCCGCCAATATCTGCGCGTCGCGCCACAGCGGGCCGTCCGCCGCCACAATCACGCAAGCCTGCTGATCCCGCGCCGCAAGTCTGGCGGCGACTTGCACGAACAGGTCTTTGAACCCCGGCAAATCCTCGTCCAGCAGGTCTGTCGTGCCAATGCACAGCCCGGAATAGCCGTTGTCGGCCACGATTTTGGCCGCCGCATCGGCAAGGCGGGTGCGGGTTTGCGGGTTGGCAAGCCCGCCCGCTTTGGTCGTGCGCAGATCGCCAAACGCCAGGGTCAGCACGGGCAGGATGTGCGCCGGGGCGTCGCCTGCGGGCAGCTTGGCGAGCAGCGCTTTGGTGTCGCCGGCATCCGGTGCAAGCGGCACGATCCCCGCTTTCAGATCACTGATGCCATACCACTCTGGCAGCAGCACATCGATCATGCCGCAGCTACGACCAAGGGATAAACTGGCCCAGTCTGGTGCATTTGGCAAATAGGCATAGACCTTTGGTGCCGATGCCATCGCGGCCCGGGTGGCTGGGTCACAGACCGGCCCTTCGGCCACGATGGGCGCGGCAGTCGGCCCCAAAACCCCGGTTTGCGGGGCGGCACCCCCGGCCGAAGACACCAAAGCACCGGGGCCCGGCAACTTTTCGACGTAGTAAAGGCTTAGGGAAAACGTCACCAGCCATAGTGTCACCAGGCCAATCAGGAAGAAGGCGAAAGCACGAACCAAAAAGCGCCGCCGGTGATTGGCGTCCAGAAAAACCGGCAGTTTCCTCAGGATCTTTCGTGACCGGGCATTCCGACCGCGTTGCGTCATTCTTGGCACAAAAGTCCTTCCAAATCACGTGGTTCAGCGTACTTGTTAACCGCCCAACCAAATACTGTCATTAATTCAGTTCTGGCGACAGAGCCACAAAACCGAATAACATCCAAGCGTGTATCCCTTCGCCAGCTTACGGAGTCCCGTCTTTGAAGATCTCCCGCCGTGTGCTGCTTCAACTTATGGGGGGTGCCGCCTTCGCCGCCCTGCCGCCCGCCGGATGGCTGGCTGCGGCACCCGTCGCACAGCCCTTTTTCATGGTTTTTGATGATATAACAGCGGATACGCCCGTCGAGGCGCTGACGACCGCGCTTGCGCCGTTCTCGAACCTTGGTATTCCGGTTGGCTTCATCCTCAAGCTTGGCGATGGCCCGATTCCCCCAACCGCCAATGCGATTGCTCTATCCACCGCCTTGCGCGACTTTCTGCAAACGTATCCGGACCTTGGCGAAGCGATCGCCTGGTTGCCCAACCTGGGCGAAGGCCCGCCCTACTTTCAGATCCGTAATGCAAGCGATGTAAAATCCCGGCTAGAGCGGTTTCTGGGGATGCACACCCAAGGCAAGCCAGATCTTCCCCCCAGCCTGACCATCGCCGGGCATGACCGCGACGGCCCGCTGCGCCTTGATGCTGCGCGCGCGGCGGGGTTTCGCAATGTCATCTTGCTGGGCCAGAATTTGGGCCAGAACGGGCGCACCACCTCTGACCAATGCCTGAACGCGATGCCCTGCATGCGCGGTAGCCTGACGCAGGCCGTCACCGAGGGCGCCTATGGCATGATCCGCGCGCTAAGGGCGCAGATTGGCCACGGTGACATGGTGATGCTGACGCTTTCCCTTGAAAACATTGGCTCAATTCCGCTTGCCGCCCTAAGGCAACGGGCCGAGGCGCTTGCCGATACCATCGGGGCCGAGATGCAGGCCGACCGCATCTTTGCCGCCTTGCCCCGCGAGCATGTGTTTTGGTTCAGCACGGGCAACCAACGCCTGATCGGCCTGCGTGTCACCGCCCCCCCGGCCGGCGATTTTGTAGGCAATGCCGCCTTCGCTGCGTTCCAATCCGCGCTTGCAACCGCAGAGTTGGCGTTCACCGTCACCGGCGAGGACCAAAATCCCATGGCGCTTGACGGCAAGACTTGTCTGGCGCTGCCCACGACCAACGGCCCCACCAACCTGGGCCCCGCCAACCCGGGCCCCGCGACCTGCGTCATCGCGGGCGTGCTTGCCCCCGCCACCCTTGGTGCATTGGCCGAGGCCGGAATCGAGGTGGTGGTGCAACCGGTCGGCGCAGGCAGCCGCGGGATGGACGCGAACGGCCTGCTGCGCTTGCCCGAAAACCTGTCTCTCACCGCGCCCCCCGCGCCGGGCCAAGATGTTGCGGCCTTGGCTTTGGCGCAAGACATCGTCGTATCCATTCTGCCCGGCGCCTACGCAACCGAACCCGGGCGCACGGCCCTTCTTGCCATGCTGAACAGCGCAACCAAGGACGCCGCTTCCGCCGTCGTGACCATTCCAGATTTCGCCGATGCCATCCTGCCTGCGGATCCGGTGTATCAATTGATGCAAGCCACCCGCCGCGATATCGCCCCGCCCGGCATTGCCCCCCCTCTGCTTACCGACGCCGATCGTGCGGCATTGATGCAAGACGCCAAAATCGCCTGGAGCTATTTTGACCAAATGACCGAAACCGCGACCGGCCTGTGCCCCTCGACGGTGTTTTTTGATGGCGATTGGTCCAGCATCTACCGCGTTCTGACGATGTGGGATTATGCCAGCCTGATTCAGGCAACGCTTGCCAGCCACGAACTTGGCCTGATCGACGACGCCCAGTTTACCACCCGCGCAGAGGCCATTTTGCGCGGCCTTCCGGCGCAAACCATTGGTGGTTTGGTGCTGCCCAACAGCGAGGTCGCCACCTACCGCCCCCTTAGCCTGACGCGCGACTACAATGCCTGCGATACCGGGCGTCTTCTGATCGCGCTTGCCGAGCTTGACCGCCATCCCTTGGCAATTGGCCTATGCGCAAAGGCGGTGGCGAATTGGGATCTCGACGGCACCCTGCGCGACGGGCGGTTGCATTCGGTTATCTTTGGCCGCTTTGTGCCGCTCTACACCTCGCATTGCGCCCATTACGCGTCGCGTGCGTTCCGCCTTTGGGGCGTTACTGCGGCATCGCCCTATGACGATGCGATGCAGGGCCAAAGTGTCACCGATGCGCGGATGCGCCTGCTGTACGGCACAGCACAAATCGGGGCTATCGGTGCCGAACCGCTGTTGCTTGAAGGGGTGGAACTTGGGTTTTCGGCACCGACCGCCTTTTTGGCAGACGTGCTGCATACCGCCCAGATCCGCAGTTTCACCGCAACCGGCGATTTGGTTTGCGTGTCCGAAGGGCCGATGGACCGCGCGCCCTGGTTCACCTATCAAGGCCTGCGGATCGATGTGGATCAGGACTTTTGGGATGTTCAGGCCATTGATCCCGCTGCCATCTACGCCTCGGCCACGTTCCGCGATGCCGCCCGCATCATCAGCACCAAGGCCGCGTTCCTATGGGCGGCCCTGCGCCCCGGTG
>JBAVTI010000502.1:0-4506 GCA_049696055.1 Paracoccaceae bacterium
GCACCGGGGCGCACGGCGTTGTCTTCATATCGGTTGCGCGATGGTGTGGCGACAGTGGCGGCGCTGTGTCTGGTGTTGCGCGACGAGGATGGCACCTTGGCGGCGGCGATCCGGTATTGGCCTGCAGAAGTTGGCGAGCATGATATCTTGTTGCTGGGCCCGGTGGCCGTGCATCCGACGCGGCAAGGCGAGGGTTTGGGCGGGCTATTGATCAACGAAAGTCTGGCCGAGGCGCGACGGCTGGGCTGGGAGCGGGTGCTGCTGGTGGGCGACGCGCCCTATTACGCGCGGTTTGGCTTTGCGCGGCTGGAAGGCGTGGTGATGCCGCCGCCAACCAACCCGGACCGGGTGCTGGGGCTGGCTTTGGTGCGGGGCGCTTGGGAGGGCGTGGCAGGGCCGGTCACAAAGGTGCGCAGCTAGGGATTGCGAGGCGGGGGGCGGCACCTTAGGTTTATCGCATGGAAAACAAAGTATCACTGCCTGCCCTGTTGCCCGACCTTTCGATTGAGATTGCAGCCCTTGCGGTTCGGTATCGTCGGGCAGGCGGGCCGTTGGTCGCGTTGATGAACCGGCTTGGCGGCCGGATCGAGGCGCAGATGGCAATGCTGCCTGACAGCGTTCGCCGTCAGATCGAGGTGGTCACGGCCAAGGCGCTGGAACAGGCCCATGCGATGGCTGCCGCAGGGCGGTTTGCGCCCGATCTGGGAACGCGCGCCGCACCGATGGTGGCGGCACTTGCGGGGGCTGCGGGTGGGGCGGGGGGAATTGCCACCTCGATCGTCGAACTACCTGTGACCATCACCTTGATTTTGCATGCTATTCGGGGGGCTGCAGCCGCCGAAGGCTTTGACCCCGACGATTCGGCCATTCGCGCCGAATGTTTGCAGGTTTTTGCGGCGGGTAGCCCGGTGGCCGGGGATGACGGGGTGAACACGGCGTTTCTGGGCGCAAGAATGACGCTGACCGGGCCTGCATTGAAGAACCTGATTGCGGCGGTCGCGCCACGGTTGGCGGCGGCCTTGGGGCAAAAGCTGGCTGCACAGGCGGTACCGGTGCTGGGGGCTGCCTCGGGGGCGGCGCTGAACGCGGCGTACCTAAGCTACTACCGCGAACTGGCGCGCATTCGCTTTGCGCTGCTGCGGTTGGCGCAGACCCATGGTGCGGAACAGGTGTTGGCGGCGTTTCAGGATGCAACGACACCAAAGCCGATTACCAAGGCCTGACCCTTGCATTTTCCCTGTCTAAATACTCTCGGGGGGGCGTCATTGCGCGCAATGACGTTTGGGGGGCAGACAGCCCCCCGCCTTTGGCGGTTCCACCAAAGCTGCGGGTCCGATTACTCTGATTGGGTGGCCAGCCATTCCATCACGGCGGGGCGCACCGATTCTGCACCGTTGGCGCGGGCGGCGTCGATAACGCTGCGCACCTCGTGCAGATCAATCCGGCGCAGCAGGGCTTTGACCGGGCCGATCGAGGCAGGGCGCATCGACAGGTTACGCAGGCCGAGGGCGGCAAAGCACGCAGCCTCGATCGGGCGGCCCGCATCTTCGCCGCAGAACGACAGCGAGGTTCCGGTTTCGGCGCAGCGCGCAATGATCTTGCCAAGGAAGGTCAGGAAACTGACATTCAGCGTGTCATAGCGCTTGCGGACCCGTTCGTTTTCGCGGTCAGCGGCAAAGAAGAATTGCTTCAGATCATTGCCGCCGATCGAAATGAAGTCGACCATTTCAAAGAATGCACGCGGGGCGAAGGCGAGACTGGGGGTTTCCAGCATCGCGCCGATTTCGATGTTGTCAGAAACGGCATGGCCCAGACTTTTCTCGCGGTGAATCTCGCGCAGAAGGTGGCTGCGGGCCTCGGTGAATTCGCCCATCTCCGAGATAAAGGGAAACATGACCGTCAGCGGGCGGCCGTTGGCGGCGCGGATCAACGCTTGTAGCTGCATGCGCAGAACGCCGGGTTTATCAAGGCCCACGCGAATGGCGCGCCAGCCCATTGCCGGGTTCGGCTCGTCTTGCGGTTTCATATAGGGCAGCACTTTGTCGGACCCGATATCAAGGGTGCGAAAGGCGACGCGCCGGCCGTTTGCCGCGTCGATCACGCGGGCGTAAAGCTTGGCCAACTCATCGCGTTTGGGCATCTGGCTGCGGACCAGAAACTGCAATTCGGTGCGAAACAGCCCAACACCATCGGCGCCCGAGCTTTCCATGGAGGGCAGGTCTGCCATCAGGCCCGCGTTCATTTGCAGGCTGGTGACGGTGCCGCATTTCGACAGCGCCGGCAGGCCACGCAACGAGGCATAGCGTTCTTGCGCCTTGGCCTGCATGGCGATTTTATCGCGGAAGGCGCGGGCAACGGTTTCTTCGGGCCGCAGGTGGGCGATGCCCTGATCGCCGTCAACAAGGATGTGGTCGCCGTTCAGCGCCTCGGTGGTGATGCGTTCGGCATGGATCACCAAGGGGATCGCCAGCGCACGCGCGACAATGGCGGCGTGGCTGCCAACCGAGCCTTCTTCCAGCACCACGCCGCGCAATTTACGGCCATATTCCAGCAGTTCGGCCGGGCCTATATTGCGTGCAACCAGCACCGGGTTTTCGGGCATCTCGGCCCCGGTATCGGCGCCTTGGCCGGTCAGGATGCGCAGCAAGCGGTTGGAAAGATCGTCAAGATCATGCAACCGGTCGCGCAGATAGGCGTCTGGCACCTGTTCCAGACGCGCGCGGGCGGCGGATTGTTCTTTTTCGACAGCCGCTTCGGCAGAGAGGCCGCTTTGGATGTCTTCTTCCATCCGGCGCAGCCAGCCGCGTGAATGGGCGAACATGCGGTAGGCCTCGAGCACCTGTTTTTGTTCTTTATCAAGGCTTTCGACCGACAACAGATCATCAACCGAGATCCGCAGTTGCGACACGGCGGCGCGGATGCGGTCGGTTTCCACCGCCGGATCATCGGCGACGGGGTTGGTGACGACGACGCGGGGTTCGTGCAGCCAGACATGGCCTTCGGCGCTGCCTTCCTGGCCGGTCGAGCCGCGGAACATGACCGGCTGTTTGTGCAGCGCCGACAGCGCCTCGCCTTCCCCCAGAAACGCGCCAAGTTCGGTCATTTCGGCCACGACCATGGCGACGACTTCGAGGGCGTAAACCTCGTCTTCGGAATATTCGCGGGCGGCTTTGGATTGCACCACCAGCACGCCCAGCTTTTCACCGACACGCTGGATCGGCACGCCAAGGAAGGACGAAAAGATTTCCTCGCCGGTTTCGGGCATGAAGCGAAAGCCCTTTTCGGCGGGGGCATTGCCGGTGTTGATGGGGGTGGCGGAACGGGCGACCCGGCCCACCAGACCTTCGCCCAGCTTCAGCCGGGTCTTGTGGACGGATTCCTTTTTCAGCCCCTCGGTGGCGCAGAGTTCCAGCGTTTCATCATCGCGGAACAGGTAGATCGAGCACACTTCGGTATGCATCGAGTCGGCGATCAAGTGGGTGATGCGGTCAAGCCGGTCTTGCCCCTTGCCGGGAAGGGCAAGGCTGTCGCGCAAGCGTTTAAGCAGCTTGCGACTGTCACTTTCGGTACGTTCCGGCATGGACCCCCGCCGTTGGACGCGTCAGTGCGCCTTATCAAGATCAAAGGCATCATGAAGGGCTTGCACGGCAAGTTCCATATATTTCCGGTCGATAAGGACCGAAATCTTGATCTCGGAGGTGGCGATAACCTTGATGTTGATGTTTTCGCGGGCAAGTGCCGCAAACATCGTCGCTGCAACCCCGGCGTGTGACCGCATGCCGATGCCGACGACCGATACTTTGGCCACTTCGGTATCTTCGACCAGTTCGGCATATTTGATCAGACCGGCGGTTTGCGCGTCTTCCATCGACTTGCGGGCGCGGGCGACCTGATTGGTGGGGCACGAAAAGGTCATGTCAGTATAGGCGCGGGTGTCGCCTTTCACTTCGATTTCCGAAATGTTTTGCACGATCATATCGACGTTGACGCCAGATTCTGACAGCGGGCCAAAGATGGCGGCGGCGATGCCGGGGCGGTCTTCGACACGTACCAGAGTCATTTTCGCCTCGTCGCGGGAATAGGCGACGCCAGAGACAACTTTCGATTCCATGATTTCATCCTCGTCGCAGACCAGTGTGCCAGAGTTTTCGTCAGTATCCTCGAACGAGGACAGCACGCGCAGCCGCACCTTATAGCGCATCGCCAGTTCGACCGAGCGGGTTTGCAGGACTTTGGCACCAAGCGAGGCCAGTTCCAGCATTTCCTCGAAGGCGATCTTTTCGAGCTTGCGGGCTTTTTTGGTGATGCGCGGGTCGGTGGTGTAGATGCCATCGACATCGGTGTAGATGTCGCAGCGGACTGCGCCGAAAGCGGCGGCAAAGGCGACGGCGGTGGTGTCGGACCCGCCACGGCCAAGGGTGGTGATGCGGCCCTCGGGGGATACCCCCTGGAAGCCTGCGACCACGGCCACCCTAAAGCCTTCGGCAAATTTGGCGTCGATATGGG
>JBAVTI010000503.1:0-7070 GCA_049696055.1 Paracoccaceae bacterium
ACGGCGACGGCGCGGCCTTGGTAGCTTGCCCATGCCTCGTCGCCGTAGCCGACGCTGGAGGCAAGGACCATGCCGGGGTTGCCGCATTTGAGGCGGGCGGCACCTTCGGGGGTGGCGGGAAGCTCGGGAAGGTCGGCGAGGCCGATTTCCAGCGGAAGCAGGTAGGCGTCGAGGGCTTCGGTTTTGGCGAGTTGGTCCAGGGTTTCAAGGCTGATGCCTTGTGCGGCGTCAAACGGGCCGGACCATGTGCGGCGCAGCCATTGGACGTGGCCGAGGCAGCCCAAGGTCGCGCCGAGGTCGCGGGCGATGGCGCGGACGTAGCCGCCTTTGCCGCAGACCATTTCAAGTTCGACATGGTCGGCGTCGGGGCGCGAGATCATGTCGAGACTTTCTACCCAAAGCGGGCGGGCGGCGATCTCAAATTCCTCGCCGTCGCGGGCGAGGGTGTAGGCGCGTTCCCCGTCGATTTTGACGGCGGAAAATTGCGGTGGGGTTTGCATGATCTCGCCGCGGAACTGTGGCAGGGCGTCTTGTATTTCGGCGTCGGTGGGGCGGCTGGCAGATGTGGCGATCACGATGCCTTCGGCGTCGTCGGTGTTGGTGGCCGCACCGAAGGTGACGACGAAGCGGTAGCATTTCAGCGCGTCTGTGATGTAGGGCACGGTTTTGGTAGCCTCGCCCAGTGCTATGGCCAAGACGCCGGTGGCGGCGGGATCGAGGGTACCGGCGTGGCCAGCCTTGGCGGCATCGAAGGCCCAGCGCACTTTGCCAACGACGGCAGTTGAGGTGATGCCCGCCGGCTTATCGACGATCAACCAACCCGATACCGCGCGGCCTTTGCGTTTGCGCCCCATGATGCATTCCCCTTGCGAAAGATCGCCTGCTAGCCCTGTGCGGGCGGGTCGTCAAGGTTTGGGGATGACAGTGCCGATGATTGGCCCAAGAGGAAAGCCGCCGTCGTGGCGTTTCAGGTCAGGCGCGTAGAGGCGTGAGATTGAACCATCGAGGTAGAGGGCATTGGGGGTCTTCAGCACGTCACGGAACAGCCGAGCGAACTGGTGAAAGTTTACCGGCGTGTTGGAAATGGCGAAGATGGCGGTGGTGCCATCGGCGCTGACACCAACTCCGTTACGGATGTTGACGCTATCCGAGTTTGGCAGAAACTTAGGGTGCAGCGCGCCGTTGATCACCAGCATCGGGCCGGATTGCGTAGCATAGGTGCAGGTTGGCGGGTTGGCTTGGTAGTTTCGCGATTCGATGACGGCGAAAGTATCCGCGATACAAAAGACACCGTTCGGGAGCAGGCCAAAGTTGCCGGGGCCGTCAGAGGTGATGATATCGGTGCGTTTGCTGGGGTCGATATAGAGGCCAACGGGGGCGTAGTCGCGGTGGAACATGCCAGCGTTCATCGCAAAGCCAAGAGTGGCACCCTGCCCTGCCAGATCATCAATGATAGGCTGGAAGGCGGTATAGGGTTGGCCGTCTGGTGCGGTGTGAAACAACCGCAGGTCATCGGCAGAGGTGGCTTGGCAGACGGTGTAGGGCCGTGCCTCAAATGTGATATCACGGCAGGCAGCGTGTGCGGCGGGGGTGCTCGCGTAGAATAGCGCTGCGAATAGAAAGATATGGAGGATTAAGGATTTAACCCTCATCCTCTTCCGTGTCCTTACCTGCGGCGATGTCACGCTGCACGGTTTCGTTGTCAAACAGGCGACGGGTTTCATCGAGGCGGTCAAAGGTCTCATCTGCCAAAAACCGCAAATCGGGCGCGTATTTCAGCGTAAGCTGGCTGGCGACGCGGTGGCGTAGTTCGAATTTGTTACGCTTAAGCGCGGCCACGGCTTCGGCAATGCCAGCGCCACCAAGCGGCATCACGTAGACGGTGGCGATTTTGAGATCGTTTGACAGGCGCACTTCGCCCACGGTGATCGACATGCGGTTCAGATCGGGGTCGTGGATCTCGGCCCGGTTCAGCACATCAGACAGTGTGCGGCGGATGAGTTCGCCGACGCGAAGTTGACGCTGTTTGGGGCCGGAGCCTGCGGTGGTGCGGTTTTGTGCCATGAGGGGTCATTTAGGGTGTTTTGCCTCTGTCTGCAATGTCGGGGTTTGCGGTTTGGTGTGAAGCGGGTAAAGCGGGGGAAATGGATGGAGTGCGTGTGATGGAAAACCGGCCGGGGATTGTGATTACCGGGGCGTCTGGCCGGATGGGGCAGATGTTGATCCAGATGGTTCATGCGTCGGACAAAGCGCGGCTGGTGGGCTGTTTGGTGCGCGCGGGCCATGCTTGGGTGGGACGTGACGTTGGTGTTTGCATGGGTGGCGCTGCCGTAGGCGTCGTGGTCAGCGACGATCCGCTGGAGGCATTTTCGCATGCGCAGGCGGTGATTGATTTCACCTCGCCTGCAGCGACAGTAGGGTTTGCGGGGCTGTGCGCGCAGGCGCGGGCGGTGCATGTGATTGGCACGACGGGCCTTGAGCCCGAGCATTTGGCCGCGATTGGTCGGGCGGCGCATCATGCGGTGATCGTGCGGGCGGGGAACATGTCTTTGGGTGTGAACTTGCTGGTGCGGTTGACGCAAAAGGTGGCGGCGGCGTTGGACGCCGATTGGGATGTGGAAATTGTCGAGGCGCATCACCGCATGAAGGTGGATGCCCCTTCTGGCACCGCATTGATGTTGGGCGAGGCAGCGGCGGCGGGGCGTGGAGTTGCGCTGGCGGATGTGCGAGATTCCGGGCGTGACGGCATCACCGGGGCACGCAAGCGCGGCGATATCGGCTTTGCGGCCATTCGGGGTGGCGATGTGGTGGGCGAGCATGATGTGATTTTTGCCGCCGATGGCGAGCGGATCGTGCTGCGGCATCTGGCGACAGATCGCCGAATCTTCGCGCGCGGGGCGTTGAAGGCGGCGCTTTGGGGGCAAAGCGCCAAGCCCGGCGCATATGATATGATGGATGTATTAGGGCTATGATGGCCGCCGCTCATCCGCCTTTGCAGGCTTCTTCGCTAAAGCGATGAAAGCCGGGTCGGCTTGAAGAGCGCGGGTTAGAAGTCGATGGCGATGCCCTTTTTCTCCCAGTCGCCATAGCGGACGGGTTCGGGGCCGTCGCGGCCGCCGAGTTCGGGTGGCAGCGGCGTTTGTGCCTTTTTGCGGCGTTCCTCGGCTTCGGAGAGGGCGCGAATGGCGGCAGGCGGGAGGTCAGGTTTTTCGGACATTGAGGGCGTTCCTTGTGGGGGCCTTGCGCATGATATACCCCGCATGGGGTTGGGAACAAGGCAGGCAGATATGGCGAGCGAGGGATTGGCGGCACGGGCGGCGGCGGTAGCGTTGTTAAGTGCGGTGCTGGACGAAGGCGGAATGCTGGGGCAAGTGCTGGCAGAGGGAAGCGCGCTGGCCGGGCTTTCGCCGTCTGACCGCGCGCGGGCGCAGCGGTTGGCGCTGGCGGTGTTGCGGCATATTGAGCCTGCAGACAAAGTCCTGGCCCCACATTTGCGCAAGAATCCACCTGCCGAGGTGCGTCATATTCTACGGCTGGCGGTGGTCGAATTGGCGGTGGAAAAGGCCGCGGCGCACGGGGTGGTGAATGCCGCCGTAAGCCTGATGCGGGCGGGAAAGCGGACAACCCATTTGGCAGGGTTGGTGAATGCGGTGTTGCGCAAGGTGGCGGCGATCGAGGAACCGTTTGCGGGCTTGCCGGCCCAGCGGATGCCGTTCTGGCTGCGCAAGCCCTTGGTGGATATCTATGGTCGCGAGGCAGTCGTGGCGATAGAGGCGGTGCAAGCGGGTGTGCCGCCGGTCGATTTGACTGTGAAGCCGGGCGTTGTCGTCGAGGGGGGCGATGTCTTGCCGACAGGATCGGTAAGGCTGTCGGGGGCACATCAGATTTCGGCACTTCCGGGTTATGCAAGCGGCGACTGGTGGGTGCAGGACGCCGGGGCCGCGTTGGCCGTGCGGCTGTTGGCGCCGACGCCGGGCGAGCGGGTGTTGGATCTGTGCGCGGCACCGGGGGGCAAGACCCTGCAAGCGGCGGCGGCGGGTGCAGATGTGGTGGCGGTTGATATCTCGGGTCCAAGGCTGGAACGGCTGCGCGAGAATTTGGCGCGGACTGGTTTGAAGGCCAAAGTGGTGGCGGCGGATGCGCTGGTTTGGCAGCCGGATGGGCTATTTGACGCGATTTTGCTGGATGCGCCCTGTTCGGCGACAGGCACCATTCGGCGGCACCCGGACCTGCCTTTCGTCAAGGATGGGTCTGATCTGCCTGTGTTGGTGGCCTTGCAGGCGCAGTTGATTGATCGGGCTTTGGGCTGGTTGAAACCCGGTGGGCGATTGGTGTTTTGCACCTGCTCGCTGTTGCCGGCCGAGGGCGAGGCGCAATTGGTAGGGGCTTTGGCGCGGCATCCGGGGTTGGTGGTGGATCGGCCTGCGATGGCGGGGATCGAGGCGGGCTGGGTGGCGGACGCTGGTGGGTTGCGGTTGCGGCCTGATTTCTGGGCCGAACGGGGCGGAATGGACGGGTTCTTCATGGCGCGGGTTCGGATCGCTGCATAGGCGGAAAAGGGGATATTTAGACCAGTAAGAAAGTGCCGGGCTTTCGAGGCGCGGCAATTTGCGGTGACAGGTTGCGGCACTTCGCGTTATGGTGTGTGCAGAGACCCCGAAGTGGGCGGCGAGCAGGTTCAATGATAAGCGAGGCAAGGCGGGCGTGACCCAGATCACGGGTTTTTCAGCGTGGCAAACGCAGATGATGAACCGGCTGGCGGCGCGGCGGGCGGCATTTGCGCGGCCTGCGACGGGGTTTGTTTCGCAGCCGGAGCCGCACACGATTGGGTTATTTGCCCGCGGTAAGCAGCTGATTTCCGGTAATTTTCTATTTGCGGGACATTTGATAGAGGCGCCGGGTGTTCGGCTTTGGGATTTGACAATGCCGGATACGGCCTTTGCGGCGGAAGCGCAGGGGTTTGGCTGGCTGGATGATCTGGCTGCCGTCGGAGATGGTGCGGCGCGGATGCGGGCGCAAGACTGGACCTGGGCATGGATTGGGCTTTATGGCGCGGGGCGCGGGCCAGGATGGACGCCGGATTTGACCGGGCGGCGGCTGATCCGCTGGATTAACCATGCGCTGATGTTGTTAAGCGGGCGAGATCGGGATCAGGCATTGGCCTATTACCATGCGCTTTCTCGGCAAACTGTGTTTCTGGCGCGGCGGTGGAAGGCGGCCTCGCCGGGGTTGCCGCGATTCGAGGCATTGACCGGGTTAATCTATGCCGGGCTGGCGCTGACCGGCATGGAAGAACATGTCGAACCTGCCGCAGCGGCCTTGGCGCGGGAATGCGACGACGAAATTGATGCGGACGGTGGCATCGCGACACGCAACCCCGAAGAATTGCTGGATGTTTTTACACTGCTGACATGGGCGGCGCAGGCCTTGGGCGAGGCAGGGCGGGTGGTGCCTGCGGGGCATCTGGCGGCGATAGAGCGGATTGCGCCAACCTTGCGCGCGCTGCGGCATGCGGATGGCGGTTTGGCGCGGTTTCACGGCGGTGGGCGCGGAATGGAGGGGCGGCTGGACCATGCGCTTGCCAACGCGGGCGTGAAAGCAATGGCACATACCGGGTTTTCGATGGGGTACGCGCGGCTGGCAGCGGGGCGAAGCACGGTTATCGTTGATGCGGCAGACCCGCCAAGTGGGCGGGCAGGGGCTTCGGCGCATGCCTCGACCCTTGCTTTTGAATTAACGTCAGGGCGCAGGCCAGTGGTGGTTTCTTGCGGATCTGGGGCACCGTTTGGGGCCGATTGGCAGGGGGCAAGCCGGGCTACGGCATCACATTCGACCTTGGCGGTGGATGGGTTTTCGTCATCACGTTTTGCCTCGGGGGGGCGAGAGGTGTTGACCGACCGTGCGACTGTAGGGCTGGCACGGCAGACGGCGGTTCCCGAGGGCAGCCATCTGGTTCTGGCCCATTCAGGCTGGAGTGTGACGCATGGCTTGACTCATGGCCGGGATTTGTTGCTCGCGGCAGATGGGCGGCGCCTGACCGGGATTGACGTGCTGTCGGCAGTATCAGTGGCGGACCGGGCGCGGTTTGAGAAAATTATTGCGCGAACATCTGCGGGGGTGCGTTATGCGGTGCGGTTTCATTTGCACCCCGATGTGGATGCCGAGATTGACCTTGGGGGAACAGCGGTTTCGTTGGCATTAAAGTCTGGCGAGATTTGGGTCTTTCGGCATGATGGCGGTGCTGCGCTATCACTTGAGCCTTCGGTTTACCTTGAAAAAGGGCGTTTAAAGCCGCGTGCGACAAAACAGATCGTCCTATCTGCCGCATTGCAGAATTTTGAGGCCCGGATCGGCTGGACCTTGGCGAAGGCACAGGATACGCCACTCGCCATCCGCGATACCGAACGGGATGACCTTTCGCCCCGTTCCTGATTTGGAAGGGACTGCCCCATGACCCACCCTTTGATCACCAATCTGGTGCCCGTTGGCCGCGCGCTGATTTCGGTTTCTGACAAGACCGGGCTTTTGGATCTTGCGAGGGCATTGGCGGCGCAGGGAGTGGAGTTGATCTCGACCGGAGGCACGGCGCAGACCTTGCGCACCGCCGGGTTAAAGGTGCGCGATGTGGCTGAAGTGACGGGTTTTCCGGAAATGATGGATGGGCGGGTGAAAACCCTGCATCCGATGGTGCATGGCGGTTTGCTGGCGCTGCGCGATGATGACGAGCATTTGCTGGCAATGGCGGCGCATGGAATCGAGCCAATTGATCTGCTGGTGGTGAATTTGTATCCGTTCGAAGCGACGGTGGCACGCGGCGGATCTTATGCCGACTGCATCGAGAATATTGATATTGGCGGTCCGGCGATGATCAGGGCCGCGGCCAAGAACCATCGGTTTGTCAACGTGGTGACGGACCCTGCGGACTATTCAGCATTGTTGGCGGAACTGGGGCGGTATGACGGCGCGACGACGCTGGCGTTCAGGCAAAAGTTGGCGTTGACGGCATATTCGCGCACGGCGGCCTATGATGCGGCGGTATCGACGTGGATGGCGGCAGCTTTGGACGTGGA
>JBAVTI010000504.1:0-3890 GCA_049696055.1 Paracoccaceae bacterium
TCCATATCCTCATAGGCCAGCCCTTCCGGTGGCTCCAGTTCCGGGATGCCTTCGTAAAGGTCCCAGTATTTCTTGCGGGCGACAAAGGGGTCATGCGGGTGGGTAAAGCTGGCGGTCAGGCACCAGGGACGCGGGTCCAGCCCGCGCCAGTCGCAGGCGTCCATCAGGCGTTTGGAATGGGGGTCTTGATCGGCGTAGGCGATCGGGTCCGGGGGCGTCAGGTGTTCGGAGCCTTCGTACATATCCCAGTATTTGCGGCGGGCGACGAAGGGGTCGTGGGGGTGGGTGAAGCTGACGGTCAGGCACCACGGACGAGGATCGGTACCGCGCGAGAGATCGTAGAGTTTTTGCACGGCTTGGTGGGCGACGTCGTCGTCATATTCCAGCTGGTTGGTGATTTCTGCGGTGCCCGCCCCGGTGACAGAGCCGAGGTTGTGATACCACCAGTCGATGCGTTCGCCGGGTTTGCGGTAATCGGGGGTCCAGCCGAAATCAGCGGGGTAGATGTCGGTGGTAAGGCGGCTCTCAAAGCCGTGCATTTGATCAGGGCCGACGAAGTGCATCTTGCCCGAGAGGGTGGTTTGGTAGCCCGCGCGGCGCAAGTGGTGGGCGTAGGTGGGGATGTCGGAGGCGAATTCGGCCGCGTTATCGTAGACGCGGGTGCGGCGGGGCAACTGGCCGGACATGAAGCTGGCGCGGGCGGGGGCGCAGAGTGGCGAGGCGGTGTAGGCGTTGGTGAAACGCACGGATTTCGCGGCAAGCGCGCGCAAGTGGGGGGTATGCAGCCAATCGGCGGGGCCATCGGGGAACAGGGTTCCGGTGAGTTGGTCCACCATGACGATGAGGATATTGGGTTTGTCGGTCATGGCGGGCCTTTCGCGCAGGGTGGTTTCCATCTGCCAAGTGATAAGCGGTCGGTGGTGGCAACGCCAGCTTGCGAGCGTCAGATGCGGGCGCGTTTGCGGCGGGGTGGTTTTGGGCAGTGTCATCAAAGTGCAACGGAAGTGACGCGGAAGTTTTAGCCCTCTCTGCGAAAGGGAGGGTCTGGAAACTTTACAAAGAGGCTTTGCGATGAAAACGAAGGTCGTTGTTGCCCTGTTGTTGGCTTCGGTCAGCACCCCGATATTGGCCGAAGATTTTGGCATGGCTGTTGATGCGATGCTTGCCGAAAAGTCGATGGCACTGTTTGGCGTGGCTGCGCCGCTTTCAGCCTCGGCCCCGGAAAGCGCCGAAGAAGGCTATCGCACCCCGGCATCGGTGGCGGCGGATGCAGTGGCCTTGGCCGATGGGCTGACGGCGGCGTTTCTGACCCGCGATGCGGCCAACCACACCGATATGATGACCTTCTATCCGGCAGACGCCCCGACCCATTTGATCACCTGCAACGAGGGCGATCTGGAAACGCTGCCGTCGGGCAAGCTGACGTCGGGGGTGCAGCGGATTTCGCTGGCGGACGGCAAGGTGGAAACCATCGTGCGCGGCACGTCGTCTTGTGACGGTATCCGCACCACGGCGTGGGGCACAGTGCTGTTCACCGAAGAAGAAGATGCGGGCGGGGCATATGAGCTGTTGAACCCGTTGACCACCACCGAGGTGGTGATCACCGATCGCGCCACCGGCACAACCTCGGATGCGACTGCGGTTGTGCGTCGTATGGCCCTGCCGACCATGGCGTGGGAAGGCATTGCGGTTCTGGGCGACGGCGTTGTTTACGGCGGCGACGAGCTGCGCCCCGGCACGGCAAACCCGAATGCCGACGGTGGTGCGATGTTCAAATTCGTGCCAGCCACGCCTTATGCGGGGGGTATGATCACTTCGCTTGACGCGTCGCCCTATGCGGCGGGCAAGACCTATGCGATGCAAGTGCAATGTGTGAAAGACAAGGTACAGTTTGGCCAGGGCTGCGAGACCGGCAATGCGATGTGGATCGAGGTTGATCCGACCCGCGCGCGGGCCGAGGCTGATGCCAAGGGTGCGACGGGTTATTATCGCCCTGAGGATCTGCATGCCGACCCGATGTATGCTGGCGAGGGTGTGCGGTTCTGTTTCACCAACACAGGGAACGAGGGCGGCCGGAATTTTGCCGAAGTGATGTGTGTCGTGGATACGGCACCGACCACGATTGTAGCCGCCGCTGCCGAGGGCAAGGTTGAAGGCATGACCACTGTGGCCACGCGGTTTATCGAGGGGGATGCTGATTTCAACTCGATGGACAACCTCGATTTCCAGCCGGGTTCAGGCAATCTGTATGTGATCGAAGACCATCCGAACGGCGATATCTGGGCCTGTTTGCCCGATGGCGCGGACCGCGATCTGAAAACCGATGGCTGCATCAAAGTGCTGTCGGTCAAAGACACCAGTGCCGAGCCAACCGGCTTTGTCTTCTCGGCGGATGGCAGCACGGCTTATGTCTCGATCCAGCATTCGGATGACAAGGCCATGCCATTGGTGGACGGATATGGCAGCGACGATGTTCTGGTGATCAAGGGCTTTGCGCCTGTTAGCAAGTGACGTTTGCTGCGATTTGGGGGGGGCGCGTGCTGGAAGGCGCGCGCCCCCTTCGCATGTCGCCTTTCCCCTTGCAGATGGCGGGATCGGGACAGACTTAGGGCGGGCGCGCGTGAGGCTGGGGCAGCAAATGAACGGAGCCGCCATGACAGTTGTGACCGAATTTCCCCGCCCGGTGATGGATGATCCCGATATGGGAATTGTGATGTCGGATGGGGTTCGGTTGTCGGCGCGGGTATGGATGCCGATAGACGCGGGTGTGAACCCGGTGCCTGCGGTGTTGGAATACATTCCTTACCGCAAGCGCGACGGCACCTTGCCGCGTGACGCGTTGATGCATCCCTATGTGGCAGGGCATGGCTATGCCTGCGTACGGGTGGATATGCGCGGCAATGGCGACAGTGAAGGGCTGATGACCGACGAATATACGCCGCAGGAACTGGCCGACGCGGTTGAGGTGATTGCGTGGTTGGCGGCCCAGCCGTGGTGTTCGGGCACAGTGGGGATGATGGGCAAAAGCTGGGGCGGGTTTAACTGTTTGCAGACGGCGATGTTGCGGCCGCCTGCGTTGCGCGCGGTGATTTCGGTGTGTTCGACCACCGACCGTTTTGCCGATGATGTTCATTTCAAGGGCGGCTGTTTGTTGAACGAGAATTTGGGCTGGGGGGCGGTGATGTTGTCGTTTTCCTCGCGCCCGGCTGATCCTGCGTTGCGGCCGGATTGGCGGGCGGATTGGCTGGCGCGGTTGGAGGCGGAGCCGTTCCTGGCACCGCGCTGGGCCGGGCATCAAAGCCGGGATGCGTATTGGAAGCATGGATCGGTGCGCGAGGACTGGGCGGCCATTCAGGTGCCGGTTTTGTCGGTTGGCGGCTGGGCTGACAATTACATGAATACGGTCGGGCATTTGATGGAGCATCAGGTGGGGGTGGTGCAGGGGCTGATGGGGCCTTGGGTGCATCAATATCCGCACTCGGCAGTGCCGGGGCCGCAGATCGGGTTCTTGCAGATGGCGGTGCGGTGGTGGGATAAGTGGTTGAAAGGGCTTGATAACGGGGTCGAGGCCGAGCCCGCGTATCGGGCCTATATGCTGCATTCCGAAGCCCCGGATGCGTGCATTGCGCAGCGGGCAGGGCATTGGGTGGCAGAAGCCGAATGGCCAAGCCCGCGGGTATCGCGGCGGGTGATGCCGCTGACGGCGGGTGGGGTTTTGGGCGGCGCGGGTGGTGCTATGGCGGTGCCGGTTTGCACGCCGCAGCATTTGGGGTTTAGCACCGGCGAGTTTTTCCCGATGGGGTTGAACGCGGAAATGCCGGGCGATCAGCGGGTTGACGACGCGATGTCGGTTTGTTTTGAGACTAAACCGCTGGGCGAAGGGATGGATT
>JBAVTI010000505.1:0-11175 GCA_049696055.1 Paracoccaceae bacterium
GCCTCGCGCATGAATTCCTGCATCAGAAAATCGAACTTGCGGCCAATCGGCGCGGCCTCGTCCAACAGCGTGCGGGCGGCATTGATATGGGCGCGCAGGCGGTCCAGTTCCTCGGTGACATCGGTTTTCACCGCAATCATCGCCAATTCCTGTGCCAGCCGGGTGGCATCCACCCCATCGGCGTTCTGCAAAATGCGGGTCAGTTGCTCGCGCAAGGTTTCCGCCATCCGGTCACGGCGGGCGTCGGTGGCGCTGCGCGCGTCCACCGTCAGGCTGTCGATCAGCGCCAGTTGCGCGGCAATCACCCCGTTCAGCGCCGCCCCTTCGGTTGCCCGCATCGCCGCGAAATCCGCCAGCAGCGGTGCCAGATCGGCCATGATCGCCGCCCGCAGCGGGCCGTTATCTTCGTCTGCCGCACCCGATTCCAGCACCCCGCGCAAGATCAGAACATCGGCCTGCGATGCTTGGCTAAGCGTCACCCCGGTATCCATCGCCGCCGCCTCGACTGTGGCCAACGCCCCCAGCACCGCCCGCAACGTCGCGTGGTTGATGCGCAGGCTTTCGCTGCCCTCTGCCGCATCGCGGCTTACCTTCAGCGTCAGACTGACATTGCCGCGTTGCAACGCCCGCCCCAGTTCGGTGCGCAGCGCAATCTCCAGCCCGTCGATCCAGTCCGGCACCCGCAGCCGCAGATCAAGCCCCTTGCCATTCACCGACCGAATATCCCATGCCCATGTGCAGCCGCAGCCTTGGCCTTTGCGGGCGGCAAATCCGGTCATTGAAATGGTCATGGTCACTAAACTCCTAACCGCCGCACAGGCGGGATTCGCGCCGTTGTTACCATCCCTGCGCCGCCGCGGTTTACCAATTCTACAGATTGTGCCCCTTTTTTTCCAAGAACCGTGTACTTTAAGATTTAGGTAACCTGTATTGCCCTAGGATTAACCCTGTTGACGTGGGGCTATCCGGAACCTTCGCAGTCTTCGGAACGGGTGTGGCCCGGCATCGCAGACCGTGCAGAACCGGTGCCGCGACAGACGGGCGAACTGCGGGCGTTCGAAAAGGAATGCATCATGGCGATTTCATTTTTTGGTGGCGGGCGCGATGGCAAGACCCAAGAGCCACAAAACCAACCGCTTGGGGCCGCGCCAACCGGCAACCGTTCGGGAAATGCCATGCGCTTTGCCATGATCAATGAAGTGCGCGCCTATTGGGAGGCGTTGCGCGATGGGCCCAGACTGCCCACGCGGGCACAGATCGACCCGCGCGGGATCGCAGGCGCGCTGGAGGGTGCCTTTATTCTGGAACGCATCGCCCCCGGCATCGCGCGGTTTCGGCTGGCGGGGATGCATCTTGTCGATCTGATGGGGATGGAGGTGCGCGGCATGCCGCTGTCGGCGCTGTTCGATCCGGTCGGGCGCAGACGGCTGGCCGAAGGGCTCGAGTCCGTGCTGAATGGCCCCGCCGTGCTGGACCTGCGGCTAGAGGCTGAACGCGGCATCGGTCGCCCGGCCTTGCAGGGCCGGATGCTGATCCTGCCGATCGCCGACGATCGGGGCCGCAGCGAAATGGCCTTGGGCGTTTTGGCCACCGAGGGTCAGTTTGGCCGCAGCCCGCGCCGCTTTGCAATCTCCAATATGATGTTGGAACACTTGCAAACCCAACCCGCGCCGCAGCCCGCCCTCGCGCCCCGCCGCGAGCCGGCAATGCAATCTGGCATGGCCGAATACCCGGAACTCTTCAAGACAAAGGCCGCCCCAACGGAACGGCCCTATCTGCGTCTTGTGCGGTTCGGCGACTAATACCCAGCCGCGCTATAGTTACCTGCAGTTGGAACAACTGAATGCCAAAAACCCTGTTCATAACAGTATTAATCAGCGGAATCGCAATATTCTTGTTTCTTCGGGCACCACAAAATACTCAAATCATACAACACAATGGACCTTTAACTTCAAATACCACTCCTGAGAATACATCGGTCACAGAAGATATCCCTTTCCTTCTTTTTGGGAAAAGACCAACAGATTTACCCAGCAGATTTTCCGACGATGAGATAAGAAAATACGTTGACGCAATAAGGGAATTTCCAAACTTAGAATCCTGTTTCGAAAACTTGCCTGCCGAAACGGGCAACTACGCCATCATCAACCTAAGAATCTCTGCGTTTGACAGCACGCAGGATTTGGATGTTTGTTTGTTTCGAGTTTTCAATCGTCTGCCTCTGCTGAGCGAAAAAGTCGAATGGCTAAAGGCTTCTGGATTTAGCATTATCGAGGAAGAAGCTGATACAAATATATATCATGCTGTAGCACCAAAAAAAGCCGTTGGGGTGTCATATGTGACAGCCTCATTTCATGTCCCTGATTCTATTGATGTTGGGGATAGGCTGTCAAATTGGCTTGATCTATCTAACCGTCGTGGGCTTAGCATATCGGTAGTGCATTCAAAAAACCTAGGCCTACTTGAGGTGCGAACAACGGGCGATGGCCCGTGGCAATTGTAACTGCTCGCCCCAAACGAAAAAAGCGCGCCCATTCGGCGCGCCTTTCCCCATTCATCCCAATGCCTTACAGCGCGATGCGCTTGCCCGCATCTCGCTGCGCCGACAGCTCTTCGGCCACCAGAAACGCCAGCTCCAACGACTGCGACGCGTTCAGACGCGGATCGCAGGCGGTGTGATAGCGGTCCGACAGATCCTCATCCGTCACCGCGCGCAAACCGCCGGTGCATTCGGTCACGTCCTTGCCGGTCATCTCGAAATGCACGCCGCCCGGAATTGTGCCCTCGGCCTTGTGAATTGCAAAGAACTCGCGCACCTCGCGCAGCACTGAATCGAACGGCCGGGTTTTATAGCCCGAGGCCGCCTTGATGGTGTTGCCGTGCATCGGATCGCAAGACCACACCACTTTCGCACCCTCTTCCTGCACTGCCTTGATCAGACGCGGCAGGTTTTCCCCCACCTTGCCCGCCCCGAACCGCGCAATCAGCGTCAGCCGCCCCGCCTCGTTTTCCGGGTTCAGCTTGGCCATCAGCTTTTTCAGATCGTCCGCCGTGGTCGAGGGGCCGCATTTCAAACCAATGGGGTTCAGCACACCGCGGGCGAATTCCACATGCGCACCATCGACTTGCCGCGTGCGGTCGCCGATCCAGATCATATGGCCAGACCCCGCCACCGGCTGCCCGGTGATGCTGTCAATCCGGCACAATGCCTCTTCATACTCCAGCAACAGCGACTCGTGGCTGGTGTAGAAATCCACCGTCGCCAACTGATGCGCTGTCGTGCTGTCGACACCCGCCGCCGACATGAAATCAAGCGCATCTGAAATCCGGTTGGAAAGTTCGCGGTACCGCTCGGCCTTGTCATGCTCGGCAAAGCCCAGCGTCCAGGAATGCACCCGGTGAATATCGGCAAAACCACCCGTCGAGAACGCCCGCAGCAGGTTTAGCGACGCCGCCGCCTGCGTATAGGCCTGCAACATGCGCTGCGGGTCGGGAATGCGCGCATCGGGCGTGAAATCAAAACCATTGATGATATCGCCGCGGTAGGACGGCAATTCGACGCCGCCCATCATTTCGGTTGGCGTCGAACGTGGCTTGGCAAACTGCCCCGCCATCCGGCCCACCTTGATCACCGGCACTTTCGCGCCATAGGTCAGCACCACCGCCATCTGCAACATCACCCGAAAGGTGTCGCGGATATTGTCGGCGGAAAACTCGGCGAAACTCTCGGCGCAATCGCCGCCCTGCAACAAGAACGCCTTGCCCTCCGACGCCAGCGCCAGTTGCTTTTTCAGCCGCCGCGCCTCGCCTGCAAAGACCAACGGCGGATATTTGGCAAGCTGTGCCTCAACGCCGTTCAGCGCCGCCTGATCCAGATAATCGGGCATCTGCACCCGCGGTTTCGCGCGCCAGTCTGATTTCATCCAGCCCTTGGTCATGGGTCTTCTCCGTCCGTTAGCGGTATCGGCCAGCGGTATAGGCAAATGCGCGGCGATTGCAACCGGGTTGCAATGCAATCGCCCTTGAAGGGGGCGGGATTTCCTGTATCGATGTGCCAATAACGACGCAAACAGGTCGCATGATGTCCAGTCACTCTCAAAAAGCCACCCAAGTGACCAAAGATGCCGCGCCCCGGCGCTTTGTTTTCCTGTTGCTCGACAAGTTCACCATGATCAACTTTGCCGGTGCCATCGAACCGCTGCGTCTGGCCAACCATGTGGTTGGTCATCCGCTTTACACCTGGATTCTGGCGGGCGAAGGCGGCGTTGAAAAAACCTGCTCCAACGGTGCCACCTTCAAACTCGACATCGGGCTGGATGAGGTTGACCGCGACGACACCATTTTGGTCTGCGGCGGCATCGACATCCAGAAAACCACCACGCGCGGCATCATCGGCTGGTTGCGACGTGAGGCGCGGCGTGGCGTGCCCATTGGCGGGCTTTGCACCGGCTCTTATGCGCTGGCCAAGGCCGGTCTGCTTGATGGCAAAAAGGCCACCATCCATTGGGAAAACCAGGATGGTTTCCTTGAGGAATTCGAAGAGGTCAAGCTGACCAAATCCGTGTTCGTGATGGATGGCAACCGCTGGTCGACGGCGGGCGGCATTTCCTCGATCGACCTGATGCTAAAGATCATCGCCGCCGACCATGGCGAAGATCTGGCCAATAACGTCGCCGATCTGATGATCTATTCCACCATCCGCACCGATCAGGACACCCAGCGCCTGTCGATCCCTACCCGCATCGGCGTGCGCCACCCCAAGCTGTCGCAAGTGATCCAGATGATGGAAAACAACATCGAAGATCCGATGTCGCCCGCCGATCTGGCCGAAGAAGTGGGCATGTCCACCCGTCAGCTTGAGCGCCTGTTCCGTCGCTATCTGAACCGCTCGCCCAAGCGTTACTACATGGAACTGCGGCTGCAAAAAGCCCGCAACCTGCTGATGCAAACCGATATGAGCGTGATCAACGTCGCCCTCGCCTGCGGTTTTGCCTCGCCCTCGCATTTCTCAAAATGCTATCGCTCGCACTACAACACCACCCCCTACCGCGAACGCGGCACCCAAGGTGGCATCGGCCCCGGTGTTCGGCTGTCGATTTAGTCGCGCGACAGCGCCAACGCGGATCACTGTTTCTTGCACAGGATAAAATGACCTAGGGTCACGCAGCATAACCTATGGTTGCACCATGGTTTGTTGCTTTTTTAGACGCTTTTCTTTTCTGCAGCCCCGCTTTAGGTTCATCGTCAGGATTTTATCCGACATGGGAGTAAACAATGAAAAAACTGCTGCTTGCCACCGCTGCCACCGCGCTTTTTGCCGGTGTTGCTGCGGCTGAAGAAATCAAACTGGGTGTGTTGATCGGCTTTACCGGCCCCATCGAATCGCTGACCGGCCACATGGCTGCTGGCGCCGAATTGGCGATGGCAGAAGCCACTGCTTCGGGGAAATTGCTTGGTGGCTCGACCGTGGTTTCGGTGCGCGCCGATTCGACCTGCATCGATTCTGCGGCGGCCACTGCGGCTGCTGAACGTCTGGTCACCGCTGAAGGCGTGGCTGGCATCATCGGCGGCGACTGCTCGGGTGTCACCGGGGCTGTGCTGCAAAACGTGGCGCGTCCGAACGGCATCGTCATGATCTCGCCGTCGGCCACCTCGCCGGCACTTACCACCGCCGAAGATGACGGTCTGTTCTTCCGCACCTCGCCGTCTGATGCGCGCGAAGGCGAAGTGATGGCTGCGATTCTGCAGGAAAAAGGCGTCAAGTCGATCGCCATGACCTATACCAACAACGACTACGGCAAGGGTCTGTCGGACGCGATTGCCACCTCGTTTACCGCCCTTGGCGGCACCGTGACCATCAATACCAGCCACGAAGACGGCAAGGCCGATTATTCGGCAGAAGTTGCGGCACTGGCAGCGGCAGGCGGCGATATCCTTGTGGTGGCCGGCTACCTTGACCAAGGCGGCAAAGGCATCATCCAGTCGTCGATCGACACCGGTGCTTTCACCACCTTCGGTCTGCCCGGCGGCATGGTTGGTGACAACCTGCCAATCGCCATCGGTCCGGCCCTCGACGGCTCTTATGGCCAGGTTGCACAATCCGACAGCGTCGGCGCGGGCACCTTGACCGAAATGGGCAAAACGGCGGCCACCCCGTTCGACGCCACCTCGCCCTACACCATGGAATCGTATGATGCAGCCGCGCTGTTCATGCTTGCCATGCAGGCCGCAGGCTCGTCGAAAGCCGCCGACTACAAAGCCAAGATCCTTGATGTGGCAAACGCACCAGGCGAGAAAATCTATCCCGGCGAGATCGCCAAGGGCCTCGAGCTGATCGCGGCTGGCACCGACATCGACTACGAAGGCGCCTCGGCTGTTGAGCTGGTTGGTCCGGGCGAAAGCCCCGGCCGTTACCGCCAGTTCGAAATCAAGGGCGGCAAGTACGAAACCGTGACCTTCCGTTGATCTGCACTGCAATCTGAAAACGGCCACGGCCCGGGCATTCCCCGGGCCGTTGTCACAATCAAAAACCCCCGGCCCGTTTCGCCCGAAACGCAAGGACATGGGGGAAACCAAGGGGAGACGCACGGTGATCGTCGTCGAAAATATGCACAAGCACTTTGGCGGCTTTCATGCTGTCGATGGCGCGTCAATCAAAATCGAGACCGGCTCGATCACCGGCCTGATCGGCCCAAACGGTGCCGGAAAAACCACCCTTTTCAACGTCATAGCAGGCCGCCTGCCGCCAACCTCGGGCCGGGTTCTGATGGATGGCGAAGACATCACCGGCATGGCGCCGCATGAATTGTTCCACAAAGGCCTGTTGCGCACCTTTCAGATTGCCCATGAATTTGGCAGCATGACCGTGCGCGAAAACCTGATGATGGTGCCCGAAAATCAACTGGGCGAGACGCTGCTGAACACCTGGTTTCGCCGCCGCGCCGTCGCCGCCGAGGAAAAACGCATCCGCGACAAGGCCGATGAGGTGCTTGAATTCCTGACCATCAGCCACCTCGCCGATCAAAAAGCGGCGCAAATCTCGGGCGGCCAGAAAAAACTGCTCGAACTGGGCCGCACCATGATGGTCGATGCCAAAATCGTCTTCCTTGATGAGGTGGGCGCCGGCGTCAACCGCACCCTTCTGAACACCATCGGCGATGCCATCATCCGCCTGAACAAGGAACGCGGCTACACCTTTTGCGTCATCGAACACGACATGGATTTCATCGCCCGCCTCTGTAACCCGGTGATCTGCATGGCCCAAGGCCGCGTTCTGGCCCAAGGCACCGCCGATCAGGTCAAGAACGATGAACGGGTGATCGAGGCCTACCTCGGCACCGGCCTGAAAAACAAGGTGATCGCCAATGGCTGACCCCTTTCTGATCGGCGAAAACATGACCGGCGGCTACGGCCCGGTCGATATCTTGCACGACTGCACCATTGCCGTCGAAAAGGGCCAGATCGCGGTCATCGTCGGCCCCAACGGTGCCGGTAAATCCACCGCGATGAAGGCCGTGTTCGGCATGCTTAAGTTGCGCGGCGGCCATGTCAAACTGAACGGCGAGGATATCACCAGCCTATCGCCGCAGGCCCGCGTTGCCAAAGGCATGGCCTTTGTGCCGCAAACCCATAACATTTTCACCTCAATGACGGTCGAGGAAAACCTTGAAATGGGGGCCTTCCTGCGCCGCGACGACATCAAAACCACGATGGAGCAGGTCTACCATCTGTTCCCGATCCTGCGCGACAAACGCTATCAGGCGGCGGGCGAGCTGTCGGGCGGTCAGCGCCAACAGGTCGCCGTCGGTCGCGCGCTGATGACCCAGCCTTCGGTTCTGATGCTGGACGAGCCCACCGCTGGCGTCTCACCTATCGTGATGGACGAACTTTTCGACCGCATCATCGAGGTCGCCCGCACCGGCATCTCGATCCTGATGGTCGAACAAAATGCCCGCCAAGCCCTTGATATCGCCGACAAAGGCTACGTCCTTGTCCAAGGCGCCAACCGCTTCACCGATACCGGACAGGCCCTGCTGGCCGACCCCGAAGTCCGCCGTTCATTTTTGGGAGGCTGACATGGATATCCTGAACGCCCTCGTCGCTTTCACAAATTTCGTCTTCGTCCCCGGCCTTGCTTACGGTGCGCAACTTGCCCTTGGCGCGCTGGGTGCCACCCTGATCTACGGCATCCTGCGGTTCTCCAATTTCGCGCATGGCGACACTATGGCGATGGGCACTATGGTGACCATTCTGTTCACCTGGTGGTTCCAATCCATGGGGATCAGTTTTGGCCCCTTGCCCACAGCGCTGCTGGCGATGCCCTTCGGCATCCTATTCACCGCCCTTTTCGTGCTGGGCACCGACCGCGTGGTCTACAAATTCTACCGTAAACAAAAGGCCGCCCCTACCATTCTCGTCATCGTCAGCCTCGGCGTGATGTTCGTGATGAATGGCATTGTGCGCCTGATCATCGGCGTCGAGGACCGCGAATTTGCCGATGGCGCGCGGTTCGTGATCACCGCCGCCGATTTCAAAACCTGGACCGGGTTGAACGAGGGCTTGGCAATCAAAGCCACCCAAGCCATCACCGTCATCACCGCGGTGATCGTGGTGGCGCTGCTGTTCTGGTTCCTCAACAAAACCCGCACCGGAAAATCCATGCGCGCGTTTTCCGATAACGAAGACCTCGCGCTCTTGTCGGGCATCAACCCCGACCGCGTGGTGGCCGTCACCTGGATCATTGCCGCAGCCCTTGCCACCATCGCAGGCACGCTTTACGGCCTTGATAAGTCATTCAAACCATTCACGTATTTCCAACTTTTGCTGCCGATCTTTGCGGCTGCGATCGTCGGTGGCCTTGGCAACCCGATTGGTGCCATCGCGGGCGGCTTTGTAATCGCGTTTTCCGAGGTTACCGTGACTTTCGCATGGAAAAAGGTCGTAACCTACGTGGTGCCGGAAAGCTGGGCCCCCGACAGTTTGGTGCAACTTCTGTCCACCGATTATAAACTCGCGGTCAGTTTCACCATATTGATCATCGTCTTGCTGTTCATGCCCACCGGGCTGTTCAAAGGGAAATCGTCATGACCCGCAACCTTTTGCTCTTTGCCGCTGTGGCGATGCTGTTCATCCTGACTGGCGTGTTGCAAAGCTGGAACCTGTCGCTGTCGATCCTGAACATGGCATTGCTGTCGTCGATCATGGCGATGGGGGTTAACATGCAATGGGGCTATGCGGGCCTGTTCAACACCGGGATCATGGGATTTGCCGCGCTTGGTGGCCTTGCGGTGGTGATCACCTCGGCCCCGCCCGCGCCCGGCGCGTGGCAGGCTGGCGGCCCCGGCATCGCTCTTGCCTTGTGTCTTGGTGCGGCCACGCTGTTTGCCGCCACGATGATCTACAAACGCATGGCCGCAGGCATGACCCGCAATCTGCTGCTACTGGTGGTTCTGATCGGCGGCTTTTTGGTGTTCCGCGCCGTGTTTGACCCGGCGGTATCCGCTGTCGAGATCCTCGACCCCGCCACCTACGGCAACCTTGGAGGCCTTGGTCTGCCCTCGCTGATCGCTTGGCCGCTTGGTGGCTTGCTTGCCGCAGCGGCGGCTTGGGCCATCGGCAAAACCGCGCTTGGTTTGCGCTCGGATTACCTTGCGATTGCCACGCTGGGCATCGCCGAGATCATCATCGCGGTGCTAAAGAACGAAGACTGGCTGGCGCGCGGCGTCAAGAATGTGATCTCGCTGCCCCGGCCATGGCCAGTGCCCTATGAGGTCAACATGCAGCGCGATCCGGGCTTTCTTGGCCTTGCCGCCAATTGGGGCTTCGATCCGGTCACCGGCTCGTCGATTCTGGTGAAATTGCTTTATGCGGGCATGTTCGGCGCGGTGCTGCTGGCGGTGATTTTCCTGTCGGAATTGGCGCTGAAATCGCCATGGGGCCGCATGATGCGCGCGATCCGCGATAACGAAGTGTCCGCCGCCGCCATGGGCAAGAACATCACCAAGCGGCATTTGCAGGTGTTTATCATCGGCTCGGCCATCGTTGGCATGGCAGGCGCCATGATGTCCTCGATGGACGGCCAACTGACCCCCGGCGCCTACAACCCGCTGCGCTACACCTTCCTGATCTGGGTGATGGTGATCGTCGGCGGTTCAGGCAACAACTGGGGGTCGGTGTTGGGTGGCTTGCTGATCGGTTGGCTGTGGCTGATCGTGGAAAGCCTCGGCCCGCTGGTGATGGGCGGCATCACCGCCGGCATGGCGGATGGCGCGCTTAAGACCCACCTGATCGACAGCGCCGCCCACATGCGCCTGCTTACCCTTGGGGTCATCTTGCTGCTGGTGCTGCGGTTCAGCCCGCGTGGCCTGATCCCCGAAAAGTAGCGCGTTCTTTGCGACATATTTTGTCGCGGGCAAGCATGACCCCTGCCATTCTGATCGCCACATTGGCGCAAAACGAATGCTAGGGAGTCTTGCAATGAAAACCCATACCCGCGTTGTGGTCATCGGCGGCGGCGTTGTCGGCTGTTCGGTGCTGTATCACCTGACCAAACTCGGCTGGTCCGACGTCATGCTGATTGAGCGGTCCGAGCTTACCTCAGGCTCAACCTGGCACGCGGCGGGCGGATTTCACACCCTAAACGGCGACACCAATATGGCCGCCCTGCAAGGCTATACCATCCGGCTTTACAAAGAGCTTGAGGCGATCACCGGCATGTCCTGCGGCCTTCACCACGTTGGCGGCATCACCCTTGCCGACAACAAAGAACGCTTTGATATGCTGAAGGCCGAGCGTGCCAAACACCGCTACATGGGTCTTGATACCGCCATCCTGACCCCCGCCGAAGTCGAAAAAATGACCGACGGCATGGTGAACACGGCTGGAATCCTCGGCGCGCTCTACGATCCGCTTGATGGCCACCTCGATCCCTACGGCACCACCCACGCCTATGCCAAGGCCGCGAAAATGGGCGGCGCAGAAATCGTTTTGCACAACCGCGTTCTGGAAACCAACCCCCGCCCCGATGGCTCGTGGGAGGTTGTTACCGAAAAAGGCACCGTGATCGCCGAACACGTGGTTAACGCCGGTGGCCTTTGGGCCCGCGAAGTCGGTGCGATGGCCGGCGTCTATTTCCCGCTGCTGCCGATGGCCCACCAATACCTCGTCACCGACGAC
>JBAVTI010000506.1:0-3307 GCA_049696055.1 Paracoccaceae bacterium
GACCCATGCACCACCATGAACGCATTCGGCCCGGTGCGGTAAATTACGCAGTCATCAACGAACTTGCCCGCATCGTTCAACATCGTGGCGTAAACCGACCGCCCCGGCATCAGCTTTTCGATATTCCGCGTCGTCGCGCGTTCAATCACATGGCTGGCCGCCGACCCGGTGATATGCACCTTTTTCAGCCCCGACACATCCATCAGCCCCGCCTTGGTGCGAATGGCCATATATTCCGCATCCGGATCGCTGTCATAAGACCAGGCGGTTCCCATCCCGCTCCAGTCCTCCAGATTAGACCCCAGCGCGCGGTGTCGGTCGCCCAAGCTCGAAAATCTCCAGGAATTGGTCATGCTTTCCCCCTGTCAGAAGATGTGTTTGTTACCCTGCAGTCTGAAATCTTCGCCCCCGAAAAGCAACCTCTCAATGCAAAAATCTTTCCTCTCAGGCATAAATTCTTACCAACTGCACAATGGAAAAGGGGCAGCTTTGCAGCCGCCCCCCAAAGTCACCCTGAATGCCCGGAAATCAGGCAGGCAGCACAAAGAACCAGTTGGCCCACAGCACCACCGCAGCCCCGGCCGCCAGCGTCAGGTAGGGCAACATGCCCGCCTTGCGCGGCCCCAGATCGCCGTGATCCGACAGCCCAAGATCCTCCATCGCCTCTTTCGGGAAATGGCCGCCGTCCTGCACATAGTGGCGATACCAGAACACCGGGATGATCAGTGCGGCAAAGATAAAGCCCACCCACAGCGCGTTGGAATAGCCCCAGACTTTCGCGCCCGCCCCAAGGAACAGCGCGTTCACAAAGGCCAGCACGGTGTTGATGCCAATCAGCACGGCCGGCGCTTTCCACGGCCGCTCCAAATGGCCACTGTCAATCCGGTGGATCCAGCCCGCATTCAGGTTCAGGAAGTTGAACACGATATATCCCACGTTCGAAATCGCCAGAACGTAGAAATATCCCCCCGCATCAGACGCCAGCGCCAACAAGAACAAATTGAACGCAAAGTCGGTCCACATCGCATTGGTGGGGGCGCCGTGCTCGTTCACATGGCTCAGATACCGTGGCAACCAGCCATCCCGCGAGCCTTGATAAAGCGTGCGCGACGATCCGGCCATTGCGGTCATGATCGCCAGAAACAACGCCATGATCATCAAGATCACAAAGATCTGCGTCACAACCTTGCCGCCGCCAACCAGCCCGCCCAGCGCCTCGCCAACCCCGGTGCCGTCAACAATACCGGTGGCAAGCATGCCCTCTTGCCCCAGAACCCCCTGGAAGGCGAACGGGATCAGGAAAAAGAACACACAGCACAGCAGGCCCGAATAGAAGATCGCCTTGAACGTATCGGTCTTGGGGTTCTTGAATTCCGCCGTATAGCACACAGCCGTCTCAAACCCATAGGTTGACCAGGCCGCGATATACATCGCCCCCAGAAACAAGGTCCATCCACCGACATTCCATGTGCCATCCACCCCGGAATACCCGGCCGTCGGCGGCACAATCCCGGTCACGTTGGCCGACTGAATGGCCCCGTTCAAAATCGGCACCAAGCCCACCAACAACAGCGGGATCAGCACGATGATCGCCATCACCTTTTGCGATTTCGCAGTCGAGGCAATGCCCCGATGCTGGATCGCAAAGATCACCAGCATCAGCACCGCCCCAATCACGAAGGTCGAGTTAAAGTGCAATGTGCCAAGCCCCGGAATGTTCAGCGCCAGCGCCTCCCAGCTGCGGATCCACGGCGTCACAGCCGAAACACCGTCGGCGGTCGCTACTGCCATGATCGCATCGGCGGGTGCGGCCCCCGCATTGGCGGCGATATAGTCGATCACCGACTGGGTTTCCGCCGTGTAAGACGCAAGATTTGCCGACACCCATTCCAGCACCGCCACAGAATCGGCAGCGGGCATCGGGAACAGCGCGTTCAGAATATAGCCTGCCGCAATGGCACAGCCCAAAGACAGCACCGGCGACCAGGCAAACCAGTTGCACCACACCGACAGCGGTGCCACCAGTTTGGAATACCGCAGCCATGCCGTCGCACCATAGATCGAAGCACCGCCCGATTTGTTGCCAAACATCCCCGCCATTTCGGCATAGGTGAACGATTGCAAGAACCCCATCACCATCGACAGCATCCACACCACGAACGCAGCTTTACCCGCTACGCCCGCAATCCCGCCGATCGAGAACAGCACCAGTGGCGGCACACCAGCCGCAACCCAAAAGGCACCCTTCCAATCCAGCGTCCTGTGCAGCGCGCCAGAACCTTTTTCCATAGCCATAGAAACTAACTCCCTTGTCCCTGTTGTCGGATCGTTTGGCACATCGCGGTTCACCCCACCTTTGCGCCACCGTCCGTTTGCTTTGCATGGCCGCGTGCGGCCTGATCGTCTTTGGTCCCTCTCCTTATAAATGGGATGCGCTGAACTTGGGTGCTAACAGGCCTCCCTGACCTGCCCTTCCCGCGTGGAAATCAGGGCGCACCCTTTGGCGCGGGGGCAGCGATCCCCCGACACACGCCAACACCACCTTGCGGCAGTTGGGTGCTTCAATTCGGTTTTGGCTTTGGTTCAACGTGTCCCTGCCTCACCATTGGTGTGGTCTTGCCCTGCGTCACCTTGTAGCAGCCCGCAGCATTGGCAAAGTGTTTTTTACCTACCAAGAAAAAATTTTTCCCTTGGTCGCTGCAATTGCACAGAATCTTTGCATGTTTGGCCCGCCCACGCGGCTTTTAGGCGGTCTACGCCGCGCCCTGCGTATGACGCCACACCTCGAATCGAACCCGCGCCCGCTTGTAGGCGTCATAGATCGACATCGCCCAAACAAAGATTCCACCCGCGTATTTGCCCACCAACGACACCTCGGGGGCGGCGGTCTTCAAGGTATAAGCCCCCAGCAACAGGATAAAAAATACAAAGAACAACCCGCGCACCGGCTCGCGGTTCAACACCTGCCCGGTTCCCGGCAACACAAATGCCGCCACCAGCACAAGATACGGGTTCCAGGGGCGCGGGGTCATGCAAGCAGCCTTTCTTCGCCATGGCCAAGCGCCAGAAGATCACTCTGCAACGCCAACAGCGCCGACATCAATGGGCGCAAGGCAGCGACGGGCAGCGGGTCCAACCCCATTTCGGCATCACGGAAAAACAGATAGCGGCCCCGGTCGGCCTCTTGCGCCAACCATACCAGCCGCACCCCCTTGGGCGAGATCACCAGTTCTTTCACCCTGGGGTCGTCAAACACCGCCAGATGCCGCCGCAACAGCGTCTCGGGCGGTATTCCCGCCGCATCGTC
>JBAVTI010000507.1:0-3207 GCA_049696055.1 Paracoccaceae bacterium
ATGGTCAGATCGCCGCCGGTCAACGCCAGCAGCGCCTCGGCCACCGGGCCGATATTGCCTTCGTCGGTCGAATCAAAGGTGGAGCAGTATTTGAACAGCAGTTGTTCCGCGCCGCCCGCGCGCAGCACGTTGGCGGCGGCAACTGACATTTCCACCGCCTGCGCTACCGGGATCGAGCGCGATTTCAACGCGATGACGATGGCATCGGCATCGGGCAGGTTGCCTTGCGCCGGCAGGCCGATGATCTGCACCGTGCGCAGGCCTTCCCGCGCCAGCATCAGGCACAGATCGGTCGCGCCGGTGATGTCATCTGCAACTGCGCCAATCAGCATGGCCGGTCCTTTCCTTGGGGGGCAGCCCCGAAAAGCAGTGATCAGAACGGGTCTAGCGGCGGTTGTGACAGGATCGACGGATCTGTCAGCGAACTAAGGCCTTGCTTTTCGTTTCTGTCATGCGCTAACGATATTTATGGCAACGCTATCATTCGTGCTTCTGCAAGGCAAGCCCGCTGCCAAAAACTCTGCCAACCCGCTGAAAAAGCGAAGAAATCGAGGAATAACATGCAGAATGGGGCCAATTTGAACGTTTGCGTCATTGGATTGGGGTCTATGGGCTTTGGAATGGCATCTTCGCTGCTGCGGGATGGCTTTTCGGTCCGCGGCTATGATCTGAATGCCGAAGCTGTGGCCCGGCTCGTCGCACTTGGCGGCAAGGCGGCGCAAAGCCCTGCAGACGCCGCCGCAGGTGCCGATGTCGTTTTATGCGTGGTTGTTAACGCAGCGCAGACTGAATCGGCTCTGTTTGGAACCAACGGCGCAGCGGCTGCAATGGCACCGGGTGGAGTGATGCTGTCATGCGCCACCATGCCGCCAGATGCCGCCCGTGACTTTGCGGCGCGGGCAGAGGCCATCGGTTTAAGCTACCTTGATGCGCCTATCAGCGGCGGCGCTGTGCGGGCCGCCGCGGGGGAACTGACAATCATGGCCTCGGGTAAATCGGATGTTTTTACCCAGGTGCGCCCGGTGTTGGACAGCATCGCCGCCAAGGTCTACGAGCTGGGCGAAGATGCAGGCACTGGCGCGGCTTTCAAGATCGTCAACCAGTTGCTGGCCGGGGTTCACATCGCCGCAGCCTGCGAGGCGATCACCTTTGCCAAAGCAATGAATCTAGATATCGCAAAGGTTTACGAGGTGATTACCGCCTCGGCAGGTAATTCCTGGATGTTTGAAAACCGGGTGCCGCATATTCTGGAAGGCGACTATGCGCCGCGCAGTGCGGTGGATATTTTCACCAAGGATCTGGGTATTATTTCCGACATTGGCCGTGGGTTGAAGTTCCCGACGCCGATCGCCTCGATGGCGTTGCAGATGTTCGTGATGACCGCCGCTGCCGGAATGGGCCGTGATGATGACGCCTCGGTGGCGCGGATGATCGCGGGTCTGGCCGGGCTGGACCTGCCGGGAATGGAGCGCTGAACATGCCGCGTTTTGCCGCCAACCTGACGATGATGTTTCAGGAACAAGCCTTCATGGATCGTTTCGCCGCAGCTGCCGCTGCCGGTTTTGCTGCGGTGGAATATCTGTTCCCCTATGATTTCGATATGTCGCAAATTGCCCTGTCATTGCAGGAAAATCAGCTGACGCAAGCCCTGTTCAACCTGCCGCCGGGGAATTGGCAAGCCGGGGAGCGCGGCTTGGCAGCGTTGCCAGGCCGGAAGGCAGATTTTCGCGAGTCCGTCGCCCTCGCCCTGCGCTACGCCGGGGCAACCGGGGTTGGTCGGGTTCATGTGATGAGCGGCATCGCCCGTCGCGACGATGCCGCCGCCCGCGCCTGCTACCACGATTCGGTTGCCTATCTGTGCGATCAGGCGGGGCAAGCCGGGCTGGATGTGCTGATCGAGCCGATCAACGCGCGTGACATGCCGGGATATTTTCTGAATGATTTCAACTATGCAACCGATCTGATCGCCGATCTGGGTGCAGCAAACCTGAAGCTACAGTTCGACATTTACCACCGCCAGATCATGCATGGCGATGTGCTGACCGGTCTGAAAACCCTGATGCCGATTATCGGCCATGTGCAGATCGCCGCCGTGCCGCTACGAAACGAGCCGTGCACTGGCGAGCTGGACGATTTCCGCATCCTGTCGGCGCTGGATGATCTGGGATACAGTGGTTTTGTCGGCTGCGAATATCGCCCCGCGGCGGGCACTGTTGCAGGTTTGGGCTGGCTGAACGCCTTTCGAAAGGGGTGATGCGCCCGACCAAAGTCGGGCGCAACCTGTTCATTTTACATAAAAATCCTGATGCAGTGCCAGATCGGCGGGGCTAAAACGTTCCGTCGCGAAATTGCGCTGATGCCAGTAGGGATAGATCAGCGGGATGGTACTGACCTCGGTGAGGCGTGCGATTTCTTCCGCAGTCAGTTTCAACGAAACGGCAGCGAAATTGTCTCGGAACTGCGCCTCGGTGCGGCCACCGAACACCAGAGAACTGACGGCGGGCCGGGTCAGCAACCACGCCAAAGCGACCTGCGCCGCCGAAACACCGCGCGAATCGCCAATATTTACAAGCACATCCACGATGTTCCACAGCTTTTCAACGTCTCGGATCGGCGGTTCCGTCCAGCCAGCGAACTGGCGCGAGCCTTCGGGCGTGGCGACACCGCGGCGGTGCTTGCCCGACAACAGGCCAGCGGCAAGCGGGCTCCAGACCAGAACACCTAGACCCTGATCGACCGAGATCGGCAGCAGTTCATATTCGGCCTCGCGCGCCTCCAAGGTATAGTGAATCTGCTGGGTGACAAAGCGCGGGCGGCGATCGCGGTCCGACACGGCCAGCGATTTCATGATGTGCCAGCCAGAATAATTAGAGCAGCCAATGTAGCGGACCTTGCCTTGCTGCACCAAAGTATCCAGTGCGGCAAGCTTTTCTTCAACCGGCGTGACGCCATCCCATTCGTGCATGTAGTAGATGTCGATATGGTCGGTGCGCAGGCGTTTCAGGCTGCGTTCGCACTCACGAATCAGATGATAGCGCGACACACCTTCGTCATTCGGGCTGGTGCCGATCCGCATCCGTGCCTTGGAGGTGATCAGCACATCGTCGCGCCGGCCCTCCAGTACCTCGCCCAAAATCTCTTCAGCAAGGCCGGTGGAATACATGTTGGCGGTGTCGAACAGATTGACCCCGGCGTCGATGCAGAGAT
>JBAVTI010000508.1:0-2972 GCA_049696055.1 Paracoccaceae bacterium
CCGTTGGCGGGGCGGGGGTTCTTGACGGCGGCGGTGCTGTCGTTTGCCCATACCATCGGCGAGTTTGGCGTGGTGCTGATGGTGGGGGGCAATATTCCGGGCAAGACCAAGGTGATCTCGATCGCGATCTATGAGCATGTCGAGACGATCCGCTATGCCGAGGCGCATGTGCTTTCGGCGGGATTGTTGGTGTTTTCGTTTCTGGTGCTGCTGTTCGTCTACACGATGAACCGTCGCTTTCCGGTGCATCTGGGATGACGGATGTGTTGGCGGTTAAGGTGCGGTTGCGGTTTGGCACGTTTGCGCTGGACGTGGAGCAAGACATTCCGCTGGTCGGGATAACGGCGCTGTTTGGGCCGTCTGGGTCTGGCAAGAGCACGCTGTTGCGGGTGATTGCCGGGCTGGAAACCGGGGCCGAGGGCCGGGTGGTGATGGCCGGAGAGGTTTGGCAGAGCGGCGCGTTCAGGCTGCCACCCGAGCGGCGCGGCGTGGGCTATGTGTTTCAGGATGCTAGGTTATTCTCGCATTTGAATGTGCAGGGCAACCTTGCGTTTGCGGCAAAGCGCGCACGGGGCTTGGGCGGGCCGGGCATGGTCGAGGTGGTGGCGGCGCTGGATCTGGAGGGGCTTTTGTCACGGCCAACCAGCGATCTGTCGGGCGGCGAGCGGCAACGGGTGGCGATGGGGCGGGCGCTGCTAAGCGCACCGCGGATTTTGCTGCTGGACGAACCGCTTGCGGCGCTGGACGAGACGCGAAAGGCCGAGATTCTGCCCTATCTGGAACGGCTAAGCGCGGTTTCCGGCGTGCCGATGCTGTATGTCAGCCATTCCATGGCCGAGGTGGCGCGGTTGTCGCAACATATGATCATCATGCGCGGCGGCCGGGTGGTGCGTTCGGGGCCGACCGACGCGGTTTTGGCGGACCCACAGGCGGTAACGGCACTGGGGCCGCGCGAAATGGGGGCAGTGATCAGCGCGCGGGTGGCAGCACAAGAGGCCGACGGATTAACGCGGCTGGAAACCGCAGCGGGGCCGCTGTTTTTGCCGCGATTGGAGGCGGCGATTGGCGCGGTTTTGCGGGTGCGCATTCATGCGCAGGACGTGATTTTGGCAACGGCGCGACCTGAAAACATCTCGGCTTTGAATGTTCTGCCTGCCGTGGTGACAGAGGTGCTGCTGGGCGATGGGCCGGGTGCCATGGTGCAAGTGCGCGCAGGGAACGAGTTGATTTTGGCCCGGATTACCCGACGGTCTGCCGAGGCACTGGCGTTGGCCCCCGGCATGGCGTGTTTTGCCATTTTGAAATCGGTTGCGGTGGCGCGGGCGGATGTGGGCGGGGCGGTTTAGGCGCGTTCGCTGATTTGGTAGGTGGCGGTTTGCAGCCAGGCGGGGTTGATTTCCACGCCCCAGCCGGGGGCTTGGGGGATGTGCAGCGTACCGTTGGTGACGGCGAAGGGGTTACCGAGGAACAGGTTTTGTTGCCATGGGTAATAATCGGGGCCTTCGATGGAAAACTCGAGGTATTTGCCCGCGTTGGGAATGGCCCCTAGCAAGTGCAGGGTGCAAATGGTGACCAGCGACAGGTTGGCGCTGTGCGGGGTGCAGGGCAGGCCGGCCTTGGCGGCCATATCGGCCACCAAAAGCGTGCGCGAGAGGCCGCCCATATACATCACATCGGGCTGGACGATATCGACGGCGCGGCTGGTGATGATGCGGGCCCAAGTGGCAATATCCCAGTCTTGCTCGCCGCCGGTGACGTCAATTTCAACGGCTTGGGTGACGGCGCGGGTGGCGTCGAGATCCCAGTAGGGCACCGGTTCTTCGTAGTGCGAGATGCCGTTGTCGGCGAGGATTTTGCCGACCGCGATGGCGCGGGGGACGGAAAAGCCGGAATTGGCATCAACCAGTTTGGCGACGTTTGGCCCAAGGGCGCGGGCGACGGTTGGAATGACCGCCTCGGTTCGGCCGGGCCATTCGTCGATGTCGCGGCCACATTCGGCGGCGACGCGCCATTTGAAAGCGTCAAAGCCATGGGTATCGCGCAGGCGGCACAGGCGGGTGGCCTCATCCTGCGGGGTGATATCGCGTTTCATCGAACTGGCGTAGGCGCGGATCGGGCGGGCAGTGCCGCCGAGAAGTTCAACCACGGGTTTGCCCGCGCGTTTACCGTGCAGATCCCAAAGGGCGGTATCAAGGCCCGCCAGTGCGCGACAGCGATAGGAGCCGGGGTATTTGTGTTCGCGTTCCTCGATCCGCTGCACAAGGCCGAGGATATCATCGCTGGCGGCACCCAAGGCCCAAGGCGCGATTTGGCGGTGAAAGATCTGCGCGGTGATATCGGCGTTGTAGGTCGAGGTTTGGCCCCAGCCGGTATCACCGTTTTCAGCGGTAAGGCGGGTGAAACAGACGAATTCGTTGGCGAAGGTTTCAAGTTTGGTGATGCGGGGCATGGGCGCGCCTTTAACGGGTTCGCCCGCAGGATTGCGGAAGCCGGCGGTGCGGGCTAAGCCAAAAGCGACATGCGCAGGGCCAACTTGGGGACTGTTGCGCTGTATCGGGTTCATCCGATATAGCGCACAGGCAACATTTCCAGCCTGTTTGGTCTTGGATTGCTTTCAATCTTAGTCAGATTGAAAGCAATCCGCTCTAGCCCAGCGCAAGGTCGGTCAGCAGTTTGACGTTCAGCGCGATGATCAGGGCGGCGATCAGGGCGGCCACCACGGTAAGCCAGCGCGGAGCGACCAGATCGCCCATTTTGGCACGTGAGGCGGTGAAGGATACCAAGGGCACGATGGCGAAGGGCAGCTGAAAGCTGAGGATGACCTGGCTAAGGATCAGCAGGCGGCCGATATCGCCCGAGCCCCACCACAAGATGCCACCAATGGCGGGGATGATGGCGATGCTGCGGGTGATCAATCGCCTTGCCCAAGGCGGGAGGCGCATGTTGATAAACCCCTCCATCACGATCTGGCC
>JBAVTI010000509.1:0-13323 GCA_049696055.1 Paracoccaceae bacterium
CTCCTCGACGCTGTCGGGGGTGCCTCTCAGGCCCTTTAGTTGGGACAGGCCAGTAATACCGGGGCGAACGCGGTGGCGGTGGTGCCATTCAAACACAAAACCTTCGAACACCAAGCCCTTGTAATGAAAGCCTATCGGCAGCGGGCGCGGCCCCACGATCGACATATGCCCCGCCACGACGTTCAAGAGCTGAGGCAATTCGTCGATGGAGGTGCGGCGCAGGAAAGCCCCGATCCGGGTAATGCGGGCATCGCCCTTGGTGGTCAACTGATCGCCGCGCGTATCGGCTTGGGCGGCGTGCATCGTGCGGAATTTCAGCATCGGAAACGGGGTTTGGTTGCGGCCGACGCGAGGCTGCGCAAAGAACACCGGGCCGCGGTCTTCAAGCCAGATCGCCAGCGCCACAGCCGCCATCGGCACGGCAAGCACAGTCAGCGCCGCCAAGCTAAGCCCCAAATCAAGGCCGCGCTTCATCGCCTCTCGCGCACGCGACCGCAGGGGGCCGCGCAGCAGCAAGGCACGCCCCGCAAGTGTGGCATCACTTTCGCGCATTGCGTGCCAGATCGGGATGTCGAACATCGCAAGGCCATGCAGCAGCGACATGGCCTGTGCGTTATCCTTGGGTGCCAAGGCGATCAGCAGATGGTCGATGTTTTCGGCACGAATAGCGTCGGCGATCGCCTTGGTTGTTTGCTCTAACTGACCGGTGGTGAGGGGAAAAACCTGCGCCACCGACGTTTGACCAATAGGCAGGGCGGGCAAACCGCCAGCAAGGCCTGGCCCGTCTGCGGCCAATACCACACCGATGCGCGCGCCTTCGGACGGGATGGCGCGGGTCACGGCATAAGTGACGGTTGCCGTCAGGATCAGGGTCAATGCCACAAACAGCACCAATGCCCCGGTTGGGGCAAGGGTGCCCCAAACCACCAGCACCAACGCCCATGGAAACAGCGCCATGATGGTGGATTCCACCACCCCCACCACCCGACGCGGAGTGTCGCCAAGGCGGACGGGATCAAATTCCTGCAGCATGAATTGCGCCAGCAGCACAAACATCGCCAACATGTCTGGCCGAAATGCCGATTTCGGCAGTTCAAACGCCTGAGCGACTATTGCACCCGCCACAAGGGTGGTACCAACGGTCAAAACGGCCAAAAGCAGCTGCACCAAGCGGTAGCGCGGCGGGTGGGCGGCCCGATCCTGCACCGCCTGTGGCATCACGGGGGACGCAAAATAGGCGTGACTGCGCTTTAGATACCGCAGAAAACTATGGATGTGATGCTTGCGGTAACTGCTACCTGAACCGGTCTGCGCCGAGGTGCGCAGGTGATGATGCAAAAAGCTAAGCTGCGGGTAGACATAACACCCCAAACCCGCCCGACCTAGCCGGTGGCACAGATCGACATCCTCGTAATACATGAAATAACCTTCGTCAAAGCCACCCATAGCCCGAAAGGTCGAGGCGCGGATCAGCATGAACGAGCCATAGACCCAATCTACTTTGGTGGGGGCGTCGATGACGGTCATTTCCAGCAGGCTGTCGCGGTAAAACCGGGGCCGCCACGCCCAACGTTCCGCATGTAGACCCCGCAAAATCGTAACCGCCATAGTGGGAAAATGGCGAAAATTGCGTTGCTCAGTCATGTCTGCATTCAAAAGCCGTGCAGCGACCATGCCGCGCGTGGTGTCGGCCTCTAGCCAGGCCACGGCAGCAGCAATCTGGCCTTGGTGATAGGCTGTGTCGGGGTTCAAAAGCAGTAAAACACGCCCGCGCGCCTGTGCAGCGGCCCGGTTCATATTGGCCCCGAAACCCAATCGCACATCATTGACCCTAAGCGCCATATCGGGGCGCGGGCCGCCGATGCTTGCCAGGAACCCTGGCTCGGCAAGGTTATCGGTGACAATGATTTCGCAGGTCAGGCCCGCAAGTGCCGCATCGTTCAGCGACGCAAGACAGGCGCGCACCAGATCAGCATGGCCATGACTGACGATCAGGATCGACAGATCTGGCTGCACTTCGGTGCCAACCTGTGGTCTTTGCAGCGGGGCCGTCATGGCAAATGCCTGGCAATAAGAGCCAGCTTTTGCGCAACGCGCACAGACCAGTCATGCGCCGCCATCGCGGCATTGCGGTCAGCCCTGCTGTGGGGCGCGGCCAGCTGCGCCTCGCAAGCGGCAATAAATTCGCCGGGTGTATCGGCGATGGCTACCCATTGCGGCAAACGCCGTGCCACCGGCACATTACGCCCCACCACCGGCAACCCTGCAGCAAGGTATTCATAGCATTTCAGGGCATCCCCGTTGCGGGTGATGTCGTTTAGCGGAAAAGGCATCAGCCCCACATCCATCCCCTTCATGAAACCAGGAAGGCGGGCGTAATCTTGCGGGCCAAGGATATGCACATTTGGCAAGCCGTCAAAGGCGCTGGCGTCAAACCCGAACCAGACATAGCCGACAAAAGCAAAAGACCAGTTCGGGCGCAGGCGGGCCATTTCTGTGATCAGCGGAATGTCGATCTTCCACGGGTCAAGGCCGCCGAAATAGCCGATTACCGGATGCGGCAGGCCGGCAATAGCGGCAGGTATTTCAGTGGCAGGATCAAGGGCTGTGCCAAAGAACGCTACGTCGGCGGCGCAATTCACCTCGTAGGTCTGGGGATTATGCACGCGGCGCGGGGCGCAAAGCTCTTCTGTCACCGCCATCACCAGATCGGCGGTGGCACAAGTTTCGGCATCAAGAATGCGCACGGTATGGCGTTGGCCATCGGTGCGGGCCAAAGCAGCGTCATCATCGCCGTTCTCATAAATTCTTAATGCTGCGGGTACATGCGACAACAGACTGCCGGAATTATACATGAAACTCCACAGGCAAGTCCGCCCGAAACCAAGCCGTGCCGCCGCCCGCCGCACCATCAGCGCCAGCAAACGCCCGCTAAGCCGGGCCGCGATGGGCGTGCGCGACTGACCGGGCAAAGCAAGCGGCAACGGGCGATACGCCCAGATGTTCGGTTCAACCTGCCGCAGCCCCCATTTGGCACCGATGCTGCGTTTTTGAATCCGTGCCATGCGGATCACCGACGAGACCGATTCAAATGGCTCGACCACCAGCACCCGGTGGCCACGCTGCGCCAACCCCCGGATGGTATAATCGGCCACCGAAGAAACCACCCCCCAGTTCGACACCGCAACACAGATGAAATCGAGCGATTGCGGGTCTATCAGCGCATCCGTAACGGCTAGGGCCGCTTGCGGGGTAGCCTTGGGGAACGCAAATGGTTGATCTTGCATCAGGGGCTGCCCTTATCGCGGTCCATGGTGACAAGGCCATAGTAGCCAAGGCTGCGACATGGCGGTATCCGCGCCAGGGCCCGATCGGCCGCTTTCAACGCGCGCGTCGCCATGCTGCCCTGCAAGAACGGCAGATACCCCCCCATTCGCAGGAAAACGACTTGTGGAAAGCCAAGTCCCACCTGCCCATCAAAATTCTGCCGCAGCATGTTCATCCGGGCGCGCGTTAGCGGGTATTCATCCTCGCTTGATGCTTTTTCGATGCCAAATTTTCCCGGCAGCAAGGCCCGTGCCGCCATCAACGCGGGGTTCAGGCCCATGGTTTCGATGAACGCCGACCTGCCGTTTGGCTTTAAGACACGCCGCACTTCGCGGGCGACTTTGGCCAGATCAAGGTGGTGTAGCACGAAGCATCCGGTCACAGCGTCCAGGCTTGCATCCTCGACCTCTAGCGCCTGACAATCCATCACCTGAAAGGTGCAGCGGTCTTGCACCCCCGACAAAACCGCGCGATTGCGGCACACTTCAATCGAGCGGGGCGAGATGTCGATGCCCAGCATCGTGGCACCGCGATGCGCCAAGGCCGCCGACAAGAACCCCTGTCCGCAGCCCATATCCAGAATGCGCATTCCGGGCTGCACATCAAGATGTTGAACCAATGCCGCCGTGAAATCATCCATGCCCAGATCGGCAAGCCATGGCATTGAATGGTCGTGCCCGTCGGTAAGTTCCACCCGCAGCAGCGCGTCCTCGGCGGCGGCTCCAGCCGCGACTTTATCCCAAAATTCCGCTTCGCGATTTTGGACTGTTAAACCCGGTTCCATCGGTAATCCTTCCAAAACAATGGCTTATCGCGTAGCGGCAAGTGATTCAGTCATACTGCCGCTCGCCTGACCAATGCTAAGCGCCCCTTCAGCTGTTGCCGCCAGATACCAGATCCGCAGCGCATCGCCGTCCAGCATGGCAGCGGGGGCCAAAACCTGATGGCCATCGGGGCCACCTTCCGGACCGGGGGTGATCAGAGGTTCTGACCCAAATTCCCACGGGCCTGCGGGGCTGGGGCCAGTGGCTACCCCAATCGCGCGTTCTTCACCGCCAAGGCCGGTGTAGAACAACAGATAATCCCCCGCGCCGCGCCGCACCAAATAGGGTTCGGCCATCCCATCGCTGCGCCAGCCGCCAAACTGGCCCGGCCGGGCAAGCGGTTCGGGCGATTTGGTCCAGCTCATCCCGTCGGTCGAGGTGGCGGCCAACAGATAAACTCCGCCTGCCGCGATTTGCGAGGTGTCGGTGTAGGCATGGCCTACATAGACCATGTAGTAGGTGCCCCCCTCGAGCAGGACCGTCGGGCTGTAGATTGCGTCGTTGTCGTACCAGCCCTTGGTTGGCTGCATCACCGGGTCATTGCTGACGCGGGTAAAGGTTTCCCCATCTGGCGACGACGCCAGCCCAAGCGCCGCCGGAAAGCCCTTGAACGGATTTCCCTTGTCGCGGTAGCCCGAATAGAACAGCTCCCAGCCCGAACCTTTGGGCACCAAGGCCGAGGATTCCACGTTTTCATCCCACTCGCCATTGCGCCCGGCGATCACCAAACCCTTGATGCCGCCTGAACCGCCCTGCGGTTGCCATTCCGCCCCATCCGCCGAAGTGGCGCGGGCGATTACCGTGCGCCCGGTAGATACATCAAGATCAGTGTAAACCATGGTCAGCCCTGCCGGGCTGCGCTGAATACTGGGGTCAGATGCGATGATGGTGCCGCTGTAAAAGCGATCCGCTTTTTGCAGCGGGCCGGGCAATGCCTGAGCCTGCGCGCTGCCCGCGATTTTCTCGGTTTCCCCACTGCGCGACACAAGGTCGAACGGTAGACATGACGCCAGCAATACAAGTGCTGCTCCGGGAACCAAACCACCTTTCAATAACACACGCCAAGCAGTCCCGTTCATCGGTCGCTCCAGTTTCTCTAAAAATTGCAGGCCCCAAAACGGCGCCCAGCTTGCTCAAATCCCTTTCAGGATATACTATTATCCTTGTTGTTCAATAATTTTGAGATGGTTGCCCGCGTGTTCAACCCCCGGTCGTATCCGTTAAAATAGGGTCACCGGACCACCACGAAAGCCGGAGGCCCGAATATGACCTCGACCCTTTTGCGCGATATCCCTGTGGTCATCCTATGCGGTGGCGAAGGCACGCGTTTCGGGCAATTGACGCAAGACACGCCCAAGCCGCTGTTGCGGATAGGGCCAGAACCGATCCTGATGCATATCATGCGGCTTTATGCAGCGGCTGGCTTTCGACGTTTTGTGCTGTGCCTTGGCTACAAAGGTATGATGATAAAGGATTATTTCCTTGAGCGTGATCTGCGCCAGCGGGACTTTCGCCTGAACCTTGCTGATGGCAGCCGCGCCTTTCTGGGCGATTCAGAGTCGCTGGATTGGGAAATCACCTTTGCCGAAACCGGGGCCAGCACCCAAACGGGCGCGCGGGTGCGACGCGTGGCACAGCATATTGATGCGCCTCGGTTTTGTGTGACTTATGGCGACGGGGTGGCCGATATTGACCTGCCGGCGCTGATCAGGTTTCACACGGCGCATGGCCGGATCGGCACGCTGACCGGGGTGCGCACCCGGTCGCAGTTTGGTGAATTGCTGTGTGACGGGGATAGTGTGCGCGCCTTTGTCGAAAAACCCCCGGTCCGGGCGTTGGTCAACGGCGGATTTTTCGTGTTCGAACGCAGCTTTCTGGATCGTATCGGCGATGATCCGAACTGCATTCTGGAACGCGAACCGCTGGAAGGGCTTGCCACCACGGACCAGCTTAAGGTGTTTGAACACAACGGCTATTGGCAGTGCATGGATACGTTCAAAGACTACCGTGCGCTGAATGAGCTTTACGACAGCGGCGATGCCCCCTGGATCGGCGCAGGCCCATCGGCATGAGCGTTCTGATCACCGGCGCGTCAGGTTTTGTTGGCGCATGGCTGACTGCGGCATTGGCGGATAGCGGTCTGGTGGTGGTGGCACAGATGAGGGGCACCCCATCGCGGTTGTTCGCCCAGCTTGGGCTGACCGAGCGCGTGACCATTGTGCAAAGCGACGATATTGCAGCTACCATTGCGGCGCATCAGCCTGCGGTGATCTACCATCTTGCCGGGATGAGCCAGATCGCCGAGGCGATGAAGAACCCGATTTCCGCCTTTGAGATCAATGCCCGCACCAGTTGGTTGATGCTGGATGCCTTGCGACAAATGCCCAAACCAGCGCGCTGTGTCATTGCCTCGACCGACAGCCTTTATGGCGAAACCGGGGGGAAAGCTGCAGTTGAAAGTGATCCATTGCGCGCGCTGGGGCCCTATGAGACCAGCAAGCGGATCGCGGAACTTGCCGCCCTCAGCTATGCGGCGACCTATGGTTTGCCGATCACCGTGGCGCGCCTTGGCAATGTTTATGGGCCTGGTGATGCCAATGGCGCACGGATCATCCCCAGCGTCATCCGTGCGATCCGAACGGGCGGTGTGCCGCAATTGCGCGGCGGCGGACGGGCGGTGCGCGCGCTGTTGCATGTGCAAGATTGCATTGCTGGTTTGCGCGTGTTGGCCGATGCCGCCGATCAGCCGGGCATTCAGGGCGAGGTTTTCAACCTGTCAGGCAGCCCTGCCCTGACGACGCACGAAATCGCGCGGGCGGGCTTGGATGCCTTTGGCCGACCTGACGCCGAACCGCTGATCACCGAAGATGCACCGGGGGAAACCTCGGTCAAGTTGTCCAGCAGCGCCAAGCTGCAAGCGCGCTTTGGCTGGCAGCCGGTTTGGACCCTGGACGCAGGTTTGCGGGATATTCACAAGAATTGGGAAGCGTTTTGATATGGCGACAGGCATCGACAAGGCCGCTGGCATCGACAAAGTCTATGCGGGCCAACGGGTTTTTCTAACCGGGCATACCGGGTTCAAAGGCAGTTGGCTGGCGCTTTGGCTGACGGATATGGGAGCGCAGGTCACCGGTTATAGCCTTGATGTGCCAACCAACCCGGCCGCGTTTGACCTGATGCACCTTGGCAACGATCTGACAGATGAGCGCGGCGAAATCGCCGATCCCGCCGCCGTCTTGGCCGCAATGCGCGCAGCAGCACCCAGCATCGTGTTCCATCTTGCCGCACAACCCATTGTCAGAAAAGGTTTTTCCGATCCTTATGGCACCTTCGCCACCAATGTAATGGGCACGGCAGCAGTGCTAGAGGCAGCACGCCAGTTGCCAACGGTTGCGGCAGTGGTGGTGATAACGTCCGACAAGGTTTATCAAAATGCCGGTGACGTCTGGCCGTTTCGCGAAACCGACCGTTTGGGCGGCCACGAGCCTTACGGTGCCAGCAAAGCCGCCGCCGAGATCGTGACCGATGTCTACCGCGCGGCGTCGTTTCACCGTGCAGCCGGGTCGGCCAATGCGCCGCAGATCGCGACGGCGCGGGCGGGCAATGTCATCGGCGGCGGCGATTGGGCGGCGGATCGGCTGATCCCCGATTTCGTGCGCGCCATCGCCTCTGGCCGCAATCAATTGATCCGCCAACCGCGCGCCACACGGCCTTGGCAGCATGTGCTGGAACCCTTGGGGGGCTATCTTATGTTGGGGGCGGCATTGTTGGCCAAGCAAGCCGGTTTGCCCGGTGCGCTGAACTTTGGCCCATCCGAAAAGGCGATGCCCGACGTGGCGACGGTGGGGCAAGCGTTTCTGGATGGCATGGCACCGACATCGACGGTGATGGAAATCCGCGAAGACCCCCATAGTGGCGAGGCAGCCACGCTGCGCGTTGATTCAAGCCTTGCCGCACAGCATTTGGGTTGGCACCCGACGTGGGGGGTAAGCCGCGCTGTCGCCGAAACCGCCGCGTGGTATCGGGCGCATTTGGCCGGGGGGGCCGATATGCGTGCGGTCAGCCTTGCACAATTGCACGCCTACCGCACGCAAAGCCCGGTTGCGGCGCTGCACCGGGGTTGAACCATACATCCTTGGCTATTCGCGCCCGGCCCCGATTGATAAAACCCGCCGCCCGGCACGGTTGCGCAGCACAGCCAAAGTTGTTGCTTTCAGGGCGGTGATTTCGTTCAAACTGGCGGTCAGATGGTCAATCCGCGTCACATCGGATTCGACCACCAGAATGGCACGCCCCACCATCCCAACCAGCCGTTTGGTCTCGACCGAGGCGGTGATGGCGCGGCTATCCCAGATCAGCAGATCATGGCTAAGGCTTGCCCGTTTTTGCAGGTCCTGCAAAATCCGGTCGGGCGGCAAGCTTGCCCCGGCCCCACCCGCGCCCTGCCCGGCAGGCAAAAGATCAAGTCCTTGGCCAAGCGGCACCAACAGTGGTGCAAAATCATCATTTGCATCGCGCAATTGCTGCAAGCCCACCACGTCCCCAACCCCCAAGGCGCGCGTCAAACCTGCGGTGGCCGGATCGGCGTCGATCAATAAAACCCGGCTGCCTTCCAACTTTATCACCGCATGGGCAAGCGCGTTTGATAGCGCCGTTGCCCCTTCGCTCCCCCGGCATCCGGTAACCACCAAAGATCGCAAATCCGGCTCGGCCCGGCGCAGGTCAAGCCACAACCGCGCTGCAGCTTCTGCCAGCGGATCTGAGTCGATAAAGTGGGCCTCGGCGGCAGTCATGTGGGTCTTCCTTTATTTGCAGCCCAACCGCTTGGCACCCCGGCGCTTGGCATCACCGCATTTTCAGCCACGGCCCGCACGATCACCTTGCCACCCGTCAGGGTACTGATATCGGAATTGCCGCGCACCCGTGGGCGCAACGCATCTTGCAGCAGTAACGCCCCAGTCGCCGCCATCAAGGCACCAATAGCGGCGATCAACAGCAGCCGGAAAACGCGCGGTTTATCGGGGGCAATCCCGGCTTGCGGCTGTGCCACCACGGTCAGGTTCGATATCCGCGCGCCAGCTATATCTGCCGCGATCCGGGCTTCTTCGCGGCCGCGCTGAAACCGATCCTGACTGGCGCGCAGCTGGATCAAATCGCGCTCCATTCGCGCCAATTGCACCGAGGCTGTGTCGATGCCTTGTAGCCGCGCCTCGGTTTTTGCCAGCTCTTGGTTCAAGGTTTCTAACCGCTGGTGCAGAGCGGCCCGCTGCAATTCGGCGTCCGCACGCGCACCCACCATGCTGTCGTGCAAAGGATTGGTCACTGTCACGGCATCGCCCGTCACCCGGGACGGTTGGCCAGCAATAATGCCGTCCAGCGTCGCCAGTTGTTCTTCAAGGTTTTGCGCCTGTGCCGCGCGTGACCCGGTGAGGCGGCGCTCGGCCTCAAGCTTTAGCTGCAAATCCACCCGGCGCAACGACAACTCATTCAGCATCGGGTTGGGCAATTCGTTGATCGAGCTGGGAATCCGGGCTGGCAGGTCCGATAATTGCCGGTCGATATCGGCGATGCGGGCGGTCATCACGGCAGCTTCGGTTGAGGTGTCGCCGATCATCTGCAACAGCGATTCTCGCCGTTCCACCCCCAAGGTGCGCTGGTCGTCGATTGACCAACCTTTCAACGTGGCCCGTGTTGTTCGGTAAACTTCTTCGCTTTTGCTCAGCGCGGCCTCTATTTTTTTCAACTCGGCATCAAAGTAATCAGGAATGCGGGTATCGCGGAAAATCGCATCACGCCGCGCAGTATGAACCGCAATAAAGGTGCGCAAAACCTCTTCGCCGGCGCGAGGATCGGGAAAGGCCAGCGACAATTCGATGATATCGGATCGGGTAACCGGACTGATCTCAATCGAGCGCTGCAACACAATCTCGATCAAATCCATCCGCGAAAGTTTGGGCAAAAGACCGATCTTCACCAAAGCCCCCCGCAGGGCAGCCTTGGTGCCGCTGATGGTGTGTTTGACCACCGATTTCACCTTTTGCATAAAGGTGACGGGCGGATCTTCGCCAAAAAAGAAATCCTCGCCCAACGTCATCGCCACCTCGTGCACCAACGCGGGGTCCTTCATGATCTGCACTTCGGCAGTCACATCTTCGATGCGAGTTGCAACGCTGCCCGAAGGTTGATTCGACTGAACCGAGATCGTGGCCGGGGGTGTCATTTCCAACCCCGGACGCAGCATCAGTTGCGCGCCCACCGTATAGGTCGGGCTGGTAGCCAGCAGATAAATAACCGTGGCCAATACGGCCACCAGTGGGGTCAGCATCAACAGTTTCAGGTTATTGCCCAGCACCGCCAATAGGCGCAGCACGTCGGGCGGCGTCCAGACCACCTGACGACCAGCAGCCGTATCGGTCGGGTTCGGCCCCGCGCGTTCGGGGATGGTGGTTTCAACGGCGGGCGCGCGTAGCGGTGATCTCATTGGGCCGGGCTCCCAAGAACAAGAAATTCCGGACAGTCGCGGGTTGCGCGTCCGATTTGCAGGTAATCACCGGGCTGAACCCGGCTAAGGGGATCTGCCTCGATTACCTTAGGTTTGCCGTCGGCATCGTTGCGCATGATCACGGCGCGGCAATCAGCGGGCTGGGTCTGGCGCGTCGATCCGGTGCCGCCCGCCGCCTGCAAGGTTGCCGAAATCGTCTCAAGCGAGCTTTCGGCATCAAGGATTTCGAATTGGGTGCCCACCAGTTCTTCGATCACCTCAAGGCGCAGTTGCAGATCAAGCGCATCGTTTTCTTCGGCAAGCACCGCCTGCCCGGCCCGCGCCTGTGCAAGCCTTGCGCGGGCTTCGCTGACCCGGCCTTCAATATCGACAAAATCGCGCCGCAGTTCCAGAATGCGCGCGCCGGTCAGGCTGCCATTATCGAACAGCGGTTGCAGCTTGGTCAGGTTGTCGCGCACCAGATCAAGCTGTCGCCCAAGCGAGGTGTTGATGGCCTCTTGTGCGACGATATCTTCCTGACCAATTTCCAGCGCGGCCCCCAGGCGGCTGAATGCCAGTGACCGGGTTTGCGCCCGAATGCGGCCGATCTCGGCTTCACGCTGAAACAGCAGGGTCGCTTGGGCATCACCGATCATGCTGGTTACTTCGGTCGGCAGCACCTTGAATTCTGTGCCATCAAGTTCGGCGAACAGCCGCGCCTGCCGGGCCAAGGCGCGCGCCAACCGACTTTCGGTCTGCATCAGGCGTTCTTGTTCTTGGTTGATCTGAACGCGGCGCGAGAAATCGGTGCTTAACACCCCACCTCCCCCCAGCCCACCTTCGCCCCCCGCCAAGGCCACCGCCTCGATCAGGCGCAGGCCCGGACGGAATGGCACATCACCGGGGGCGTTCACCGCGCCGCCCACAATCACCGGGCGCCAGCTTTGCACACCAAGCGAGAACACCACGTCGCCCAGCCCCAGCCGCTCGTCGATCAATCCGCGCACCAGCACGCGCGCATGCTCAAGATCACGGATTCCCTCAACCCGGCCCAAACCCGGCACTTCAAGGCTGGCGCCTTCACCAATCGGCCACTGCCCTGACAAATCTGGTTGCCCCGGCACCCGAAGCGCCAAGACATCGCCTTCTGCCAGCGGCGGCGCTTCGTTTTGCGCCATGGCCGGGCTGGCCAATAGCAAGACACACAGCACGACCGCACGTTTCATACGACACCCGGAAGATAGAGCGCGCGGTTTTCCATGAATTCCTCGGTTGCACGCTCGTGTTCGCCACGGTTGCCCATATCAATCCAGCGGCACTCTGGCCCATGCGACAGCACCTTTCGCTTATCGCCAATCAACCCAAGCACCAATGATGGCGCATCAAGATATTCGCCCGGCACGATCCGCGACAAAATGCGCGGCGAATAGACATAGATGCCCATGCTGGCCGAGTACTTCAGCTTTGGCTTTTCGTCATAGCCGGTGACATGGCCACCCGCATCAATGGTCAGCACCCCCAGCTCGATCTGCACCGTCGGGCTGACCGTGCCAACCGTCAGATCGGCATCATCGGCCAGATGCGCCCGATACATCGCGCTGTAATCAAGCGTGGTCAGCAGATCGCCATTCATCACGAAAAACGGCTCGGTCAGCCCTTCAATGGTGCCAATCGCTCCGGCCGTGCCCAACGGCTTTTTTTCCCAGTGATAGCGGATGTTCATTTTGCGCCCGATGTCCGAAGCATCGACATAAGACTGAATCAATGATCCCAGATAATTCAGCGCAATCACCACCTCGGTCACGCCGTGATGGTGCAATTGATGCAGGATAATATCAAGGATCGGGCGGTCGTCGATCGGCATCAATGGCTTTGGTAAAACTGAAGTATAGGGCCGCAGGCGGTTGCCTTGCCCTCCGGCCAAAATGACTGCTTTCACCGGTCTCCTCCTTTCAGATTAATCCTGCAGGTCAAATCCTATAAGTCAAATCGCTAAACAAATGGCGGTTGCGCGCGACCCAGGCGATGGTGCGTTCCAACCCCTGATCAAGCGTCACTTCGGGGGTCCAGCCGGTCAGGGCGCGCATCTTTTTGGCACAACCCAACAACTGCATCACCTCGGATGCGGCGGGGCGGATGCGGCTTGCATCCTGCTCAATCCGCTTGCCCCCCCCGGTCAGGCGGATCACGGCTTCTGCCAGATCGCCCACCGACACATCGGTTCCGGTGGCAAGGTTCACCACTTCGCCCAAGCCCGCGTCACATTCGGCAAGCAGCATGGCACCCCGCGCGGTATCTTCGGCGAATACCAGATCGCGGCGCGGGGTCAGCGACCCCAGACGGATCACATCGCCCGCCAAGGCCTGCGTGATGATGGTGGGCAGCACCGCACGGGCAGGCTGACGCGGGCCATAAGTATTGAAGGGGCGGCAGATCGTCACCGGCAGATCAAACGACCGCGCATAGGAAAGGCAAATCTGATCCGCCCCCACTTTGCTGGCCGCATAGGGCGATTGCGGATGAAGGGGATGGGCCTCGTCGATGGGGGTGTATTGCGCGGTGCCATAGACCTCGGACGTCGAAAACGCGACCAACCGCCCCACCGCATGACGGCGACAGGCCTCAAGGACATGCACGGTGCCATTCACATTGCACTGCACCACATCATTGGGATGGATGTAGGAATAGGGA
>JBAVTI010000510.1:0-11440 GCA_049696055.1 Paracoccaceae bacterium
CCACCACACCGCCCGCCGATCCCAGCGCCAGCTGCCCTACCCCCGAAAACCAAACCGCCCCGCCAATCAATGCCCCCGCCAGCACGGTCAACGAAACCCAATGCCGCGCCCTTGGCCAAGCGCTGCGCCCCGCGCCGCGATACAGCGCCGCCGCCCGCACCCGCTCTACCCGCGCCAGCGGCCACAGCGTGAACAAAAACGCCGTCACCAACCCATAAAACGCCGCCTCCAGCAGCGGCTTTGGATACAGCGCAAACTGCACCGGAAACGGCAACGCCGCCTCGATCACCGGGGCCAACAGCAGCGGCACCCCCGCGCCCAACACCAGCCCCGCCAATACCCCAAGCCCCGCCAGAACCCCGATCTGAATCAGATAGATCCAGAAAATCATGCCGCCTTCCGCCCCCAGCGTTTTCAACGTCGCAATGGTGGCCACCTTGCCCTCCAGATAGGCCCGCACCGCCGATGACACCCCAACGCCGCCCACCGCCAACCCGGCAAGCCCGACCAAAATCAGAAACGAGCCAATGCGCTCGACAAACCGCTCTACCCCCGGTGCCGCCCGCCTGCTGTCGGCCCAGCGCATCCCCTTGTCACGAAACGCCACTTCCGCTTGCTCTTGCACCTCGGCTTGGGTCGCCGCCTCGCGCAGGTCCAACCGGTATTTCACCTCGAACATGCTGCCCGGCCCGATCAGCCCCGACTTGGCCAGCGCCGGTGTCGCCACAATCGTGCGCGGCCCAAATGAAAACCCGCCGGTCGCATTGTCGGGCTCGCGCACCAGCACCGCGCCCAGCACGAACTCCTGCACCCCCAGCTTGAACCGATCCCCCACCGTCAGCCCCAGCCGGTCCACCAACACCCGGTCCATCACCGCGCCCGGAACGCCGCTTTGCCCCGCCAACGCCTCGGCCAGCGGCACCACAGGCTCCAACGCCACCGCCCCGATCAACGGATAGGCCCCATCCACCGCTTTCACCTGCGTCAGCGCGCGGTCCTCGGCTCCGGCGGGGCCCACCACCACCATCGAGCGAAAATCCACCACCTCCGACAGCCGATCCGCCCGCCCCACCATCCACGCCCGCTCGTCCGCATCGGCAAAGCGGTTGGCAAATTCCATCTGCGCCTCGCCGCCCAGCAGCGCCGCCCCCTGATCGCGCAACCCCGCCTCGATCGCCGCGCGCACCATGCCCACGGCCGCAATCGCCGCCACGCCCAGCGCCAGACAGGCCAAAAACACCCGAAATCCGCGCAATCCGCCGCGCAATTCGCGCCGTGCGATCCGGCCCGCCAGCGCAAGGTTCATACCAACCCCTCGCCCACAATCAGCCCATCCGCCAAACGCACCACCCGGTCACAGCGCGCCGCCAGCTCCGGCGCATGCGTCACCATGATCAGCGTCGCGCCATGCAGATCGCGCAACCCAAACAGCAATTCCATGATCGCCGCCCCATTGGCGCCGTCCAAATTCCCCGTCGGCTCATCCGCCAGCAAAATCGCAGGCCGCGGTGCCGCCGCCCGCGCCAGTGCCACCCGCTGTTGCTCGCCACCCGACAACTGGCTTGGGTAATGGTCAATCCGAGCGCCCAAACCCACGGTCCGCAATTCCGCCTCGGCCCGGCTGAATGCATCCTGCACGCCTGCCAATTCCAACGGCACCGCCACGTTTTCCAGCGCTGTCATCGTCGGGATCAGGTGAAACGACTGAAACACCACCCCCATATTGCCGCGCCGAAACCGCGCCAACCCGTCCTCGTCCAACGCGCACAGATCATGCCCCAGCGCCAGAACCGACCCCGACGTTGCCCGCTCCAGCCCCCCCATCAGCATCAATAGCGACGACTTGCCAGACCCCGACGGCCCCACCAGCCCCAACGTCTGCCCCTTCGCAACTTCCAGTGATATGCCCCGCAGAATATCGACAGGCCCGGCATTTCCCGCCAAAGTCAGCCTCGCGTCGTTCAACGCCAGAATCGGATCCCTCATGCTGCCTGCCCCTAAAACTGCTCTTGCTCTTGGATATGGGGCAGCGCGCGTGTTCCGCAACTCTCTATTCGCGCTAAGTCTCTGTGCATCGGCAACATTTGCCGCCCCCACCATCGCCGCCTTGGGCGACAGCCTGACCGCAGGCTACGGCTTGCCCGCCGATCAAGGCCTCGTGCCGCAGCTACAGGCGTGGCTCGCCACTCAAGGTTCCGACGTTACCCTGATCAACGCTGGCGTGTCGGGCGACACCACCGCAGGCGGCCTCTCGCGCCTGGATTGGACCCTGACCCCCGAGGTTGACGCCCTCATCGTGGCCCTTGGCGGCAATGACGTGCTGCGCGGCCTTGATCCCGCCAACAGCCGCGCCAACCTTGAGGCCATCCTTGCCACCGCCAAAGCACGCCACCTGCCGGTGCTGCTGGTTGGCATCAAGGCGCCGGGCAACTATGGCCCCGATTACAAAGCCCAGTTCGACGCCATCTACCCCGATCTCGCCAGCCAATACCAAACCCTGCTGGTCCCTGATTTCTTCACCGCCCTCGCCGACACCGATCCTGCCACCGTCGGCTCGGATATGCAGCCCGACGGCATCCACCCCAACGCCACCGGAGTCGCCAAGATCGTGCAAACCCTTGGCCCGCAGGTGCAAGAACTGCTCACCCAAATCCCGCAATAGCCGCTCATCCAGCCTCCCGGCTGTCTTCGCATCCCACCGAAGAAAGCGGTCACGCTTGATGAGGCGGTGCCCGCACACCCCGCCGAACAACGCTGTCACGCGGGATAAGGCGATGCCACCCCCACCGAAGAAAGCGGTCACGCTTGATGAGGCGGTGCCCGCACACCCGCCGAATAACGCGGTTACGCGGGATAAGGCCCTACCGCCCCCACCCCTCAGGGCTTCGCTGCATCCGGGTTCAGAAACTCGGCCTCCACAATCACCTCAACCCGGTCACTCACCCCCAACGTCGTCCCCGGTGCCGGAATGCCAAACCCCATTCCGAATTCAGACCGCAGCAAAACCCCGGTCGCCGAAAACCCGATGCGCGCGCCGCCGGGGTCCATCGGATGCCCCGCATAGCCACCGTTGAACCGCACCGCCAAGACCATCGGCTTGGTCACCCCGTGCAGCGTCAAATCCCCGGTCACATCCGCCGTATCCGCCCCCGTCACCACCACCCCGGTGCTGACAAACTGCATCACTGGATAGGCCGCCGCATCCAGAAACTCCGGCCCCTCAATCACCGCATTGAAATCAATGCTTGGGTCCGGGTAATGCGTCTCAACCGACGTCGGGTCCACCTGCACCGCCACCTTCATCGCTTCGGGTGCAACAGGGTCAAACACCAACTGCGCCTCAAATTTGGTAAACAGGGCCGTGTAATTCGAAAACCCCAGATGGCTTGCCCGAAACAACAACCGCGCATGGCCCAGATCAAGGGTATAATTCCCTGCAGGTGCGTCCGATACCGCCTGCCCCTGCACCGCCCCCGCAAACCCGCCCACCATCATCAGCGCCAAAACCAAACCACGCATCACCACCTCCATAGTTAGCCATTCAAACAACCATTACCCATCCGCCAGTTCCGGTCAACCCCTCTGGCACTTCCCACCCATTGCGCTATCACTGCCCAAAGTGACGGAGGCCCCGATGACCCTGATCCAAGACCTGCAATCGCTTCTCGGCCCCGCCCATGTCGCCACCGGCCCCGACATGGCCCGCTACTGCGCCGATTGGACAAGCCACTACACCGCACAACCCTGCGCCGTCGCCCGCCCGGCAAACACCGCCGAGGTCGCGCAAACCCTTCAACTGGCGGCCAAACACCAAACCCCGGTCGTCCCGGTTTCCGGCCTCACCGGCCTTACCGGCGGCGCGATGACCACGGGCGGCCTGATGCTCTCGCTTGAGCGCCTGAACAAAATCCGCGAGATCCGCCCCGACACCCGCTTGGCCGTGGTCGAAGCCGGGGTGATCCTCGCAAACCTGCACGACGCCGCCGAGGCGCATGATCTTTACTTCCCACTGTGGTTTGGCGCGCGTGGCTCGGCGATGATCGGAGGCGCTTTGTCCACCAACGCGGGCGGCTCCAACGTGCTGCGCTACGGCTCTACCCGCGCTTTGTGCCTCGGACTCGAGGTGGTGCTGGCCGATGGCCGCATCCTTAACCTGATGTCCGAACTGCACAAAGACAACTCGGGCTATGATCTCAAAAACCTGTTCATCGGGGCGGAAGGCACGCTTGGCGTCATCACCGCTGCGGTGATGAAACTGGTCCCCAAACCGCGCGCCTACGCCACCGCCACCCTTGCCGCCCGCTCGCTTCCCGACGCGCTGGCCTTGCTTCACACCCTGCAGCAAACCACCGGCGGCGCGGTCGAGGCGTTCGAATTCATGCCCGACAGCTATATGCGCCGCCTGGCCGAGGCCCGCCCCGACGTGGCCCTGCCCTTCGCCACCATCCCCCCCGTCACCATTCTGGTCGAGATCGGCGCCACTGCCCCCCGCGACGCCGACCCGCTGCCAGATGGCTCGATCCCCATCACCAGCCTGCTTGAAATCACCCTCGCCGCCGCGCTTGAGGCAGGCACCATAACCGATGCCACCATCGCCCAATCCGAAACCCAACGCCGCGCCATGTGGCAACGCCGCGAGCTTGCGGCAGAAATAACCTTTGCCCGCAAACCGGCAATTGATACCGACGTGGCCCTGCCGCTTGATAAGGTTGAAACCTTCCTGACCGAAATTCACGCACGCCTGCCCGCCCTCGACCCCCACGCCGAAACCCTGTCGGTCGCCCACCTTGGCGATGGCAACATCCACTTCACGGTCTTTCCCAGCGCCAATGACACCGGAGTCTGCGACCCGGCGCTGTATGATGCCGTGGTCAGCGCGGTCGAGGATGTGGTGCAAGATCTGCACGGCAGCTTCTCCGCCGAACATGGCGTCGGCCTCTCGAAACGCGCCTCGATGGCACGGCGCAAAGATCCCGTGGCCCTCGCGGTGATGCGCCAGATCAAACAAACACTCGATCCCGAAAACCTGATGAACCCGGGAAAAGTCCTGCCCTGACGGGTTTTACGTCCCGCTTGGCGCACCCGATTTCACCAAATTGCCCTCTCTTGCGGCACCTTGTGATCCACGAAAGATGCAAGACACTCTCGACCCGCCCCCAAACACCGCAAACGGCAGACCCGGTTCGCCCCAACGCCCGACACGCCCCCATAAAGCCGAACCGAGTATGCCAACCCTGCACCTCATCGCCCATAACCCGACCCTGCGGCTGATCGGCCTTGCGATGGTGCTGATCGGCACCGTCAATGCCTCGCTGTTTCCCTATCAATCATTGATCGCCATCCACTACATCGGCCTGACCGACAGCAGCTATGCGCTGGTGCTGATCTGCGCCTCGGCGCTTGCGGTTATGGCGTCGGTCTCGGCTGGCATCATCACCGACCAACGCGCCAACCGCCGCCAGATCGCGCTGCTGACCGCAGCGCTTACCGCCATCGGCCCCGGCCTGATGCTGCTGGCCCCCAGCCCGGCGGCGCTGATCTTGTGCCACGCGGTCTTGCTGCCCCTGTCAGCCAGCCTTTACGGTCAGCTTCTGGCGCTGACCCGACTGGCCTGCACCGACTACCCTGAACAGCGCGATGCTATCCTTGCCACCCTGCGCGCCGGGCTGTCGCTGACCTTTGTGGTGGTGCTGACCCTGTGGTCGTTTGTGTTCGCCACGGGCACCGATGTAATGGCAATCTACTGGACCGCCACCCTTGCTGGCGCGGCCCTGTTTGGCCTGATCCTGCGCCAATGGCCCCGCGATGGCCAAACCCTGTGGCCCGACGCGCCGTCCGGCCTCAGCCTGCTGCAATCCCTGCGCGAGATTGCCCACCGACCGGTGCTGATCCGCCTTATCCTGCTGGGTGCCATATCGTCTGGCGCGGCACTCTACATGGTGCTGATATCCTTGGTGTTCGCGTCCACCCCCGGCCGCTCTACCAGCGATGTCGCCCTGTTCGTCGGCATTGTCGCTGGCTGCGAAGTGCCCTTTATGCTGGCCTTGCCGCTGATCGCCAACCGCCTGCCCCGAACCACCCTGATTGCCCTCGGTGCGGCGTTCTATGCGGCCTACCTCGCCCTGATGCCGTTGGTAGCACCCTATGGTGCCATCTGGGTCTTGCCCGTGCTGGCAGGCATCGGCGGTGCCGCCATCCTGACGCTGCCCATCACCTACCTGCAAGACCTGATGGCGCACCGCCCCGGCACCGGCTCATCCCTGATTGCGTTGCAAAAAGTCACCGCCGACAGCTTTTGCGCCACCGCCTTCGCGCTTGGCACCTGGGCAGGCGGCTACACCCTCGCCGCCACCTTCGGTGCCCTGATCATGCTAGCCGGAGCCGCAACCCTCTTGCTGGCAGACCGCATTCGCTAACAACAAAAGCCGTTCTCGGGGGCATCGAGCCCCCTCCCCCAGCGGCATACGCGGACCAACCGGCCCACAACTTTGAACGATCCAGCTTTTTCTTGCCGAAAATACTCCCGCCGGAGGCCCCGAAGTTGAATACCAAGTGCCTCCGGCGGGGATATTTTGCCCAGTGAAACCCGTCACTCAGCGCACAACCGATCAGTCATGTATCCGCGACAGCGCCAAAGACGGGGGCTCGATGCCCTCGGCTTTGGCACCTGCCGCAGAGGCCGAGCCTCCGGCGGGGATATTTGAAACAGGTGAAAGCATGTCAGAGCTGCCTTGCTATCGGCTCTCGAAGAACCCTTGCCCCGCACGCGCCAGCAACTGCGCTGCCAGATCGCGCCCCAAAGCCACGCCATCCTTTGCTGCGCCGCGAATATCACCGGCAATCACTTCCGACCCATCGGGCCGCAAAATCTCGCCGCGCAACCACAGCTGATCGCCCTCCAGCACTGCAAGCCCGGCAATCGGCGTCTCACACGACCCGTCCAGCCGCTCCAGAAACGCCCGCTCTGCTGCCAACCGCAACCCCGTCGGCGTATCGTGGATTGCCGCCAACAGCCCAGCCACCCGCGCATCATCAACCCGCCGCTCGATCCCAATCGCACCCTGCGCCACCGCCGGCAGCATCTCGGTCACCGCAATCGCTCCCCGCGCCATATGCGCCATGCCCAGCCGGTTCAGACCGGCCATCGCCAGAAAAGTCGCCACCGCCACGCCCTCTTCCAGCTTCTTCATCCGCGTCTGCACGTTACCGCGAAACTCGACCAACTGCAGATCCGGCCGCCGATGGGCCAACTGCGCCCGCCTGCGCAACGACGACGATCCTACCACCGCCCCTTTCGGCAATGCGTCCAAACCCGCAACCGAGAGCGACACGAACGCATCGCGCACATCTTCGCGTGCCAGATAGCAATCCAACACCAACCCCTCGGGCTGCACCGTCGGCATGTCCTTCATCGAATGCACCGCGATATCAATGCCACCTGCCAGCAGCGCCTCTTCGATCTCGCGGGTGAACAGCCCCTTGCCGCCGATATCCTTCAGCGCCCTGTCCAAAATCTGATCACCGGTGACCTTGATCACCACCACCGCAAATGCCGCCTCTGGCAGCCCGAACGCCGCCATCAGGCACCGCCGCACCTCATGCGCCTGCCAAAGCGCCAACGGCGAGCCACGGGTGCCGATTTTCAACGGCTGTTGCGAAGAGGGCATGCGATGTTCCATCCGCTATCCCTAACCGTGGCAAATGCGCCTGACAACTCCCCTGCACCTTGACACTTCGCCACAGCCCCGTAATCCATCGTCTCAGCAACAGGAGCCCTGCCATGACCAAGACCATCCTCCGCGCGCTCAAGGGCGAAATTCTTCCCACGCCGCCGATCTGGATGATGCGTCAGGCCGGGCGCTACCTGCCCGAATACCGCGCCACCCGTGCCGAGGCCGGTGATTTCCTGAAACTGTGCTACAACCCTGACCTTGCCGCCGAGGTTACCCTGCAGCCGATCCGCCGCTTTGGCTTTGACGCCGCCATCCTGTTTGCCGACATCCTTTTGCTGCCCCAGGCGCTTGGGGCCGACCTGTGGTTTGAGACCGGCGAAGGCCCGCGCCTCTCCACCATCACCGATATGTCCGGCGTTACCGCCCTGAAACCCGCCGACGCCATCCACGACCACCTCGCGCCGATTTACGAAACCGTCAAAATCCTTGCCCGCGAATTGCCAAAGGAAACCACCCTGATCGGTTTCGCAGGCGCGCCGTGGACCGTGGCCACCTACATGATCGCCGGGCGCGGCACCCCAGACCAAGCCCCGGCGCATGCCCTGAAAAACACCGACCGCGCCACTTTCACCGCCCTGATCGACCGCATCACCGATGCCACCGTCGAATACCTCTCGATGCAAGTCAGCGCCGGGGCCGAGGTGATCAAACTGTTCGACTCATGGGCAGGCTCCCTCAAAGGCCAAGACTTCACCGACTTTGCCCTCAAACCCACCGCAAAAATCATCGCCGCCCTCAAGGCCCGCCACCCCGGCCTGCCGATCATCGCCTTCCCGCGTGAGGCCGGTAATGGCTACATCGGCTTTGCCCGCGCCACCGGCGCCGATTGCGTCGCTGTCGATAACTCGGTCACCCCCGAATGGGCCGCCGAGAATGTGCAAAAAGACGGCTGCGTGCAGGGCAATCTGGCGCCGCACCACATGGTTACCGGCGGCACCGCACTCGACGACGCCACCCGCCGCGTGGTTGCCGCCTTCAAACACGGTCCGCATATCTTCAACCTTGGCCACGGCATCACCCCTGACGCCAACCCCGATAACGTCACCCGGATGATCGAAGTGGTGCGGGGTTCGGCGGGCTTGTAGGAATATCTAACACCGTGTAAGGTACTCACCATATACAAGCATAAACTTCTTACAGGTTCCCCATGGATGCCGTTCGCAATCCCTTCGCTCCGGGTGCCGGATCAACCCCGCCCGAACTCGCGGGGCGGGCACATATCATCGAAGATGCCCGTGTCGCCCTGCAGCGCGCTCTGCTGGGAAAACACAGTCGCAGCCAAATTCTGCTGGGATTGCGTGGTGTTGGCAAAACAGTTCTGCTTAACACCATCGAACAGCAGGCCGACTCTCTGGGCCATCTGACCTCGTTCATCGAGGCCCCGGAAAATCAAAAGCTGGCCGATCTGATCTATCCGAAAATCCAGCAGACTTTACGCAAACTGTCGCTGGTCGAGACGGCAAAGACCGCATCCCATGCCGCGCTCAAGGCGCTGCGGTCTTTCGCCGGGTCATTCAAAGTGAATTTTGGCGATTTCGGCATTGCCGTCGATCCCGAACCCGGCGTGGCCGATAGTGGCAATCTGGAATATGATCTTAGCGATCTGTTCATCAAGGTTGGCGAAGCGGCCAAGGCGGCGGGCAAAGGCTGGACCCTGCTGATTGATGAGGTGCAATACCTGAAAGAGCCGGAATACGCCGCGCTGATCGTGGCCATGCACCGGGTCAACCAAAAGTCGCTGCCGGTGCTGTTCTTTGGGGCGGGCCTGCCGCAGGTCGCGGCGCTGTCGGGCGATGCAAAATCCTATGCCGAACGGTTGTTCTCCTATCCCGCCATCGGCCCGCTGGACCCCGCCTCCGCCCAATCCGCGATTCGCTTGCCGATCGAGGAAGAGGGCGAAACCATCACCGATGCGGCCCTTGATCAGATCGTGACGCGCACCCAAGGCTACCCCTATTACCTGCAGGAATGGGGCTATCAGGCCTGGAACGCCGCCGATGCCTCGCCGATTTCACTTGATGATGTTGCGACGGCCAATGTCGCCGCGCTGCGCCGGTTGGACGACGGCTTTTTCAAGGTGCGCTTCGAGCGTCTCACCCCGAAAGAGCGCGACTATGTGGTGGCCATGGCCAAGCTGGGCAAAGGCCCCTACCGCTCGGCCGATGTCGCCGAGCTTCTTGGGGTCGAGGTGCAAAGCCTTGGCCCGCGCCGTGCAGGCATTATTGCCAAGGGCATGATCTACAGTCCCGCACATGGCGATATCGCCTTCACCGTTCCCCTGTTCGAGGATTATCTGGCGCGTCATTGGATGGACTAAGGCGGTTTGTGTTTTATCTGACGCAAAGGGCATCACAATTCGCGCAGTTCTTGGCGTGAATTGTGATCCAAGATAAACGCAAACCGCTCTAAAACACTTCTGGGTGTCGTTCCATTGGCAAAAAACCGGCATCACAACGTATGGCGCAAAGCCATACGTCTGCCATACGCCAAACATACCCTGCTTTTTCAGGTCCACTTGGCAATCGGCGGCAGACTCATCAGCACTGCATTGGCGTCATGCCCGGTTTCCAGCCCGAATTTCGTGCCCCGGTCATAGACCAGATTGTATTCGGCATATAGGCCGCGATGCACAAGCTGTGCCTCACGATCGGCCTCAGACCACAACATATGGCGCCGCTTCTCAATCAAAGGCACAAAGGCAGGCAGGAAGGCCCGCCCTACATCTTGTGTGAAGGAAAAATCCGCCTCCCAATCGCCGGTGTTCAGGTCGTCGTAGAAAATCCCCCCCACGCCGCGCGCCCGTCCTCGGTGTGGAATAAAGAAATACTCGTCCGCCCAAGGCTTGAATTTGGCATAGTAGTCCGGCGAATGCTTGTCACACGCGGCCTGCATCGCAGCGTGAAAATGCGCCGTATCCTCTTGATATTCCAGACAAGGATTCAAATCCGCCCCGCCGCCAAACCACCAGGCATGCGGGGTCCAGAACATCCGGGTGTTCATATGCACAGCCGGGCAATGCGGGTTTTGCATATGCGCAACAAGGCTGATTCCCGCCGCCCAAAACCGCGGGTCTTCGGCCATTCCGGGTACGCCCCGCGCCGCCATCGCCTTTTGCGCCCGGTCTCCCAGACTACCATATACGGTAGAGACGTTGACCCCGACCTTCTCAAATACCCGGCCGCCGCGCATCACCGACATCAATCCGCCGCCGCCATCGCCGCGCGCCGTCGGTGTCACCTCAAACCGCCCCACCGCGCCGTCACCGCCTTGTGTATCCTCAAGCCCCTCAAAAGACTGAACAATTTGGTCACGCAATTGCCGAAACCAAGCCGCCGCCTGCGCTTTTTTGCCGTCCATTTCATCGCTCATCGCGGTCTCTCCACCGATTTTTCCAATGCCTAGCAGGTTCCGCAAACCCAATCCAGATTGGGTTTGGCACGCGCCCCCTTCTTGCGCTATCATGCTGAAAACCAAGGAGGATAAGCATGAAACGCCTGGCCTTTGTCTTCCTGGCCCTAACCGCCTGCGGCACCCCGCAAGAACAGTGCATCAACCGCAATACCCGCGATATCCGCGTCATAGACCGGCTGATTGCCGAAACCGAAACCAACCTCAGTCGCGGCTACGCATTGGAAGAGGTCACCTACTACCGCCACGTCTGGAATCGCTGCGGCCCCCCGCCACCGCCCCCCGTCGAAGGCCAACCG
>JBAVTI010000511.1:0-2780 GCA_049696055.1 Paracoccaceae bacterium
TTCGCACCTGCGGTCGCCGCCAGCCGGTGCTGGGGTCGATCATCAGATCGGTCAGCGCCCAGACCAACGCATCCACCCGGTCAGGCGAGCCTTTGCCCAAATAGCCTTGCGTCGTCATCAGGCACATCTGATCCTCAAGCCTGCCCAAATCCCGCAGATGCGCCACGCGGCCCTGCTCGTACAAAGCCGCCACCGGTTCCGCCCGCGCGGTCTTGCCACGCGACGCCCGCACCCCGCGATACGGCACCAGCGGGTCAATCGAGCGGATCACAGACTCCACCAGATCGCCGCCCTGGTTCACCTCGGCCACCAGCCGGTCCGCCCCATGCCGGTTGCGCGCGTCAATCGCCGCCCGCGCCCAAGTGTCCGGCGAGGCCGAACTTACCGAGGCATCCTCCAGCACCACCGCGCGCCATTCCTGCGGCGGCCCGTCGGTAATCGCCCCCACCACCAGAATGCCGCATTCATCCGATCCGCCATGCCCGGTCACCGGCGGGTCCACCGCCACCACGATCCGGCTTAACGTGGGCGCCGTGTCCAACCGCGATTTCTCGAACATCGCCGAAGTCCACAGCGCCCCCTCCGCATCCTCTAGCAAAATCCCGTCCAACTCCTGCCGCCCCAGCCGTGTCCCGCCATAGCGAACCCGCACTTCCTCCAGAAACGATTTCGCCAGATACGCCCGGTTCGCCTCGGTCGGCGCATGGGTGATCACCGTCGAGGGGTTTTTCAGGATCGCCTTCAACACCCCGATATTCTGCGGCGTCGTGGTCACCACCTGCCGTGGATGCTTGCCCAACCGCAGCGCAAACTGCAGCATGTCCCAGGCCTCTTCCGCCCGCTTCCACTTGGCCAACTCATCCACCCAGGCCGCATCAAACTGCGGCCCCCGCAGGCTTTCCGGCTCATGTGCCGAGAACACCTGCGCCACTGCCCCGTTAGGCCAAACCAGACGCTTGCGCCCGGCCTCCCAGTCGGGCCGCCGGTCGGGCGGCGAACAGGCAAGCAGGCCTGATTCGCCAAACACCATCACCTCGCGCACCTGATCCACCGTCTCGCCAACCAGCGCCACGTGCCGCGCCCTGCCGGGGTCAAGCGGTGTCGCACCTTCCACCTCGGCGCGCACCCACTCGGCCCCGGCCCGCGTCTTGCCCGCACCCCGCCCCCCCATGATGACCCAGGATTTCCAGGCCCCCTCGGGTGGCAGCTGATGCGGCAGCGCCCAGAACTCGAACATCCACGGCAGGGCCAACAGGCCCTGATCGCTTAAGCCCGACAGAAACTCATCCACCACCTCCGGCGTCGCGGAGGCAAGCCAGGCGGCGCCCGATTTCATCCCGCGCGGCGTCGAAATCGAGCGCCCGATCTCCGACCGCCCCGGTTGCTTGCTTACGGAGTTTGTCAACCCTCGTCCTTTCATCCATTACCGTCTGGAACGCGGCGCGCAGGTCTTTGACCGCCTGCATGGCGGCCTTGACCTCGCCTGTTTCGCCGGCGCAGATTTTGCGCGCCGCCATCGCAAGCTCTTCCGCGATATTCCGATAAAAATCTTCTGCTGCCTGAAGCAAACCTTCAGACGTCCCATCTCCGGCGGAGAATTTTATTGTCATCTGTGCTGCGCCCGCCCCTCATGCCCTCCGCACGAGAGAAATGAAAAAGCAGCACGAAGGGTTTCCCCTGTGCTGCTCGCCCACTTCTTCTAGCATGCCACAAGGTGTACCTTGGAGCGGACGCAAAGTCAAACGAAAAATTCAGCCATATCAATGGCTTGGCGAACGCACCGTTTACCCCGCGTTAACCCCGGTTCAGTCGCCCTGCACCGGCGTCTGGGTATCTTGCCCCTGCTGCGCCTCGATCTCGCGCCACTTCGCCACGTTTTCGTTATGCTCGGCCAGCGTTGCCGCAAAGGCATGGCCGCCAGATCCATCGGCCACAAAGAACAAATACGGCGTCGCATCGGGGTTCAGCGCCGCCTCGATGCTTAACCGTCCGGGGTTGGCAATCGGCGTCGGCGGCAGACCGTCAATCACATAGGTATTATACGGCGTCTCGCGGCGCAGCTCTGATTGGCGCAACCCCCGCCCCAACGCGCCCTCGCCCTTGGTGATGCCATAGATCACCGTCGGGTCGGTCTGCAGCTTCATGCCCTGCTCCATCCGGTTGGTGAACACCGACGCCACCTGCCGCCGCTCCTCGGGTATCCCGGTTTCCTTTTCGACGATCGAGGCCATCACCAACGCCTCTTCCGGCGTGTCAAACGGCAATCCATCTGCCCGCGCCGCCCACAGATCGGCCAATATCTGCGTCTGCTTGGCGCTCATCTCGGCCAGCAACGCCGCCCGGTCCGATCCCGGCTCTACCTCGTAACTGTCGGGCGCAAGGCTGCCCTCGGCGGGCACTGCCGCAACCGCACCCTTCAGAAAATCCGCCCGCTTTAGGCTTTCCACCACCTGCCAGCTGGTCACGCCTTCCGCCAAGGTCACCCGCCAGCGCAAATCGCTGTCCTGCGCCGCTTCCAGGTATTGCGCAGGCACTGCATCCAAAGCCGGGTCAAACTTCACCACCTCGACATAGCGGTTCTGGGCCGGGTCCAGCTCGCGCAACACCACATCCGCACTCAGCACCCCAATGCGAAAATTCACCTCGCGCCCGCAGGTCGATTGCCCGCCCGCCGTCAGCAAATCCAGAACTTGCGACATCGACGCGCCCGGCGGCACCAGATACGAGCCAAACTTAAGCCCGCCTGCGCGGTCCGAATAATTCGCGCCGATGCGGAAAAT
>JBAVTI010000512.1:0-2054 GCA_049696055.1 Paracoccaceae bacterium
ATGTGGTATGGCTCGCGCCTGTCGATCGACGAGGCCCGCCGCAATGCGCCGTTCCAGAACGCAACGGGCATGCAGGTGACCTCGGCTGTTCTGGCGGCAATGGTTTGGGCCACTGAGAACCCGCGCGCCGGTATCGTCGAGGCTGACGAGATGGATCACGCCCGATGCTTGCATGTGCAGCGCCCCTATCTGGGTCGGATCGAGACGCACTACACCGACTGGACCCCGATCCAGAACCGCATCAACCGTTTTGCCGAAGACCGTGACGAAGATGACCCTTGGCAGTTCACTAATTTCCTTGCGGTTTAGGGCAAAGGGGCGTGGCAACATCACACTGGCAAAACCACGCCCCCGCCGTTAGAAAGTGCGCGTGAGTTTGGAGAGTATGATGACCAACGCAATCCGTCCGCAGCCCGGCATTCTGGACATCGCCCTGTATCAGGGTGGTGCGGCCCATGTGGCGGGCGTGGCCAATGCGGTAAAGCTGTCGTCGAACGAAAACCCGTTTGGGCCATCCGACAAGGCAAAGGATGCATTCCAACGCTCGGTGCATCAGTTACACCGCTACCCGTCAACCGACCACGCAAGCCTGCGCCAAGCCATTGCCGATGTACATAAACTGGACGCGGGTCGGGTGATTTGCGGTGTTGGGTCGGATGAGATCATCCATTTTCTGTGCCAAGCCTATGCCGGGCCGGGGGATGAGGTTTTGTTCACCGAACACGGCTTCCTGATGTATCGCATTTCCGCCATGGCCGCCGGGGCAAAGCCCGTCGAGGTGGCAGAACGCGAACGCACCACTGACGTCGATGCCCTGCTGGCAGCCTGCACCAAGAAGACCAAGCTGGTGTTCATCGCCAACCCCAATAATCCCACCGGCACCATGATCAGCGCCGCCGACGTGGCGCGTCTGGCCGAAGGACTGCCACCGCAGGCAATTCTGGTGCTGGACGGGGCCTATGCCGAATATGTCGATGGGTTTGACGGCGGCCTGAGCGTGGTCGAGGCGCGCAGCAATGTGGTGATGACCCGCACCTTCTCCAAGATCTACGGGCTTGGCGGTTTGCGTATCGGTTGGGGCTATGGTCCCAAGGAAATCATCGACGTTCTGAACCGCATTCGCGGGCCGTTCAATCTTGGCAATACCCAGCTTGAGGTGGCCGAAGCGGCGGTGCGCGATCAGGATTACGTTAACAAATGCCGTGCCGATAACGCGCGCCTGCGGGTTTGGCTGGCGCAATCTCTGGCTGAACTTGGGGTGCCATCTGATGTGTCGATGGCCAATTTCGTGCTGGCACGGTTTGCCGACGCCGCCGAGGCCGAGGCATGCGATACCTATCTGCAAACCCAAGGTCTGATCGTGCGGCGGGTGGCCAGCTACAAGCTGCCGCATTGCCTGCGCATCACCGTCGGTGACGAAGCTGGATGCCGCCGGGTGGCCCATGCCGTGGCACAGTTCAAGGGTGTCAGGTAATGGCGGTGATCTACGATAAGGTCGCGTTGATCGGGTTGGGGCTGATTGCCTCTAGCATGGCCCATGCGATGCGCCAGTTCGGGCTTGCCAATCAGATTGTCGGTCACGCCCGGTCTGCGGAAACCCGTGCGGTGGCGCTGGAAATTGGCATTTGTGACCGGGTGTATGAAACCGCTGCCGAGGCGGTTCAGGGTGCTGATCTGGTGGTGCTTGCGGTTCCTGTAGGGGCAATGGGGGCGATTGCCGCCGAAATTGGCCCGCATTTGAAACCAGGAGCCACGGTCACCGATGTTGGCTCGGTTAAACAGGCCGTCATCGCAGCGGTTGCCCCACATATGCCGCAAGGCATTGAATTCATTGCTGGACACCCCATTGCAGGAACCGAACATTCCGGTCCGCGCTCCGGGTTTGCAACCCTGTTTAAGAACCGCTGGTGGTTGCTTACCCCCTCTGACGGCACCTCCCCCCAAGCCGTCGCCAAACTGCGCAGTTTTTGCGAGGCTATGGGTGCCAATGTCGACGAGATGGACGCCGCCCACCATGATCTGGTGCTTGCCGTCACCAGCCACACGCCCCACCT
>JBAVTI010000513.1:0-2604 GCA_049696055.1 Paracoccaceae bacterium
GGCCGTGGCGGTCATGCTGATACCGGATGCGGTTTCCGGGATCAGCATGTTCAGCGCCATAACCGGGTCCAAGCCAGCCAAAGCGGTGTTGCCGAAGTTCGCCAAGCCGCCTTGCAGCACCATCAGCTCTTGCGGCATCCGCTTGCGCAGGTAGCCTGTCGAGCTGATCTGTTTCAGCACCTCGAGCGAGCGCGAGGCCGCAGATTCGCTGAGTTCAGAGATGTTGCGTTTGCCTTCGTCGCTGCCGCCGCCAAGATCGTCAAACGCGGCACCTTGGGGTTTCACATGCGCCAGATCGGTGCGGTCAAGGTAAGACACCGCCAGTTCACGGAAGATGTAGTCAAGGATCGAGGTTGCGTTCTTGATGGTCTCGTTGCCCTGCACCATGCCGGCGGGTTCGAATTTGGTGAAGGTGAAAGCCTCGACAAATTCTTCCAACGGTACGCCGTATTGCAGACCAACCGACACCGCGATGGCAAAGTTGTTCATCATGGCGCGGAAGCCCGCGCCTTCCTTGTGCATGTCGATAAAGATCTCGCCCAAGGTGCCGTCTTTGTATTCACCGGTGCGCAGGTAAACCTTGTGGCCGCCGACGATGGCCTTTTGGGTGTACCCCTTGCGGCGTTCGGGCAGCTTTTCGCGGTTGGAACGCACGATTTCCTTGATGATCACCTTTTCGATGATCTTCTCGGCCAGCACGATCGCCTTTTCATGGGCATTGCCATTGGTCAAAATGTCTTCGGCTTCCTCATCATCCTCGACCAAGGACGACGCCAGCGGCTGGCTGAGTTTCGACCCATCGCGGTACAGCGCGTTGGCTTTGATACCCAGCTACCACGACAGCTCATACGCAGCCAGGGTTTCGCCGATGCTGGCCGAATTCGGCATGTTGATGGTCTTGGAAATCGCCCCCGAGATGAACGACTGCGCCGCAGCCATCATATGGATGTGACTTGCCACCGAAAGGTAGCGCTTGCCGGTCTTGCCGCAGGCATTGGCGCAATCGAACACCGAGTAATGGTCGGTTTTCAGGAAAGGCGCGCCTTCCAGTGTCATCGTGCCGCAAACATGGTCGTTGGCCGCATCAATCTGGGCTTTGGTAAACCCAAGGTGGCGCAGCAGATCAAAGGTCGGATCGGCAAGCTTTTCTGCGGGGATACCAAGGGCGCCTTTGCAGAAATCGACCCCAAGGGTCCATTGGTTGAACACGAAGCGAATGTCGAAAGCCGATGGCAATGCTGCCTCTATTTTCTCAAGTTCGCGCGCGCCAAAACCGTGACCCACAAGCGAGGTGGTGTTGATGCCGGGGCAATTGCCGATCGAGCCGTGACCCACCGCATAGGCCACGATTTCCGCAACTTGGGCGGTACCGTAGCCAAGTTTCTCGAGGGCGGCGGGAACCGACTGGTTGATGATCTTGAAATAGCCGCCACCCGCCAGTTTCTTGAATTTCACCAGCGCAAAGTCAGGCTCGATACCCGTGGTATCGCAGTCCATCACCAGACCAATGGTGCCGGTGGGCGCAATTACCGTGGTCTGGGCGTTGCGGAAGCCGTGCTTTTCACCCAAAGTCAGCGCTTCGTCCCAAGCGGATTTCGCAAGAGTAACAAGGGTTTGGTCCGGGCAGTTCGCGTGATCCAGGGCAACGGGGTTGACGTTTACCGCCTCGTAGCCCGTCGTGCGGCCATAGGCTGCGGTGCGGTGGTTGCGGATGACGCGCAGCATGTGGGTTGCGTTGCGGCTGTAGCCCGAAAACGCGCCAAGCTCGCCCGCCATTTCGGCAGAGGTGGCATAGGAAACGCCGGTCATCAGAGCGGTCAACGCACCGCATAGGGCGCGGCCCTCGACCGAGTCGTAGCCAAAGCCCATATTCATCAACAGGCCGCCGATGTTGGCATAGCCCAGGCCCAAGGTGCGGAAATCATAAGAAAGCTGGGCAATTTCCTTGGACGGGAACTGCGCCATCATCACCGAAATCTCCAGCGTCACGGTCCAGAGACGGGTGGCGTGGATATAGGCTTCGGCATCAAACTTGCCGTTGGCAAAGAAGGTAAGCAGGTTCATCGACGCCAAGTTGCAGGCGGTATCATCGAGGAACATGTATTCCGAGCAGGGGTTCGAGCCGCGGATCGCGCCGTCTTCGGGGCACGTGTGCCAGGCATTGACGGTATCGTGGAACTGGATGCCAGGATCGGCACAGGCCCAGGCGGCATGGCCCACCTGATCCCACAGGTCTTTTGCCTTGATGGTTTTTGCCACCTTGCCATCGGTGCGGCGGATCAGCGCCCAATCGGCATCATCCTTGACGGCTTGCAGGAAAGCATCCGTGACGCGGACAGAGTTGTTGGAGTTCTGGCCTGAAACCGAGATATAGGCTTCGGAATCCCAATCAGTGTCATAGGTCGGAAATTCGATCGACGAGAAACCCTGACGCGCATATTGCAGCACGCGGTTGACGTAGGTTTCCGGGATCATCACCTTTTTCGCGCCGCGAATGGCGGCTTTCAGCGCGTCATTCTTGGCGGGATCGGTGGCATCGGCAATCACGCCGTCCCAACCGCGAATGGCGGCAAAGATTTCGTTCAGCTTTTGCTCGTGCATTTT
>JBAVTI010000514.1:0-8922 GCA_049696055.1 Paracoccaceae bacterium
CCCCATGGCCGCAGCCGCAGCGACGCGGCGGGGAGGGTGGATCAAGCAACGCCGAACCTGGGCCACTGCCTTCTTTCAGTGAGAGCGCAAGCAGGGCATCGCGGATGCAGTGGCGCAAGTGGCGCGCCTGCCAGCAAAAAGGTCGCGCCGCCTCTTGGGGCGAATAGCAAGGCATTCTGGCCAGTTAACACGGCAAGCGCCGTGACCGAGTGCAATTCCAAGGGCAGCGGGGCTTTTGTCAGCGCACTGGGGGGCAGCGCATTGGGGGGGCAGCGCAACGGTGGTCAGCGCCGGGGGTCAGGGCGCTGGGCAGCCTGCGATTTCGACAGCACGATCTTTGCCCAAAACGGTGACAACCAAAGCCGAGTGATCCAACGTGAAGGGCGCACCCGACGCGGGAACCAAATCGGCAATCGCGGTCAACATTCCGTCCGCCCGTGTTACCTGTGCCTCCGAGACCCAGATCGCAGACTGCCCGGGTTCCATCACCACGATTTCTCCGGCGCCGGTGGGGGGTAATTGCAGGTGTGCAGTGACGCGCAGGCCGTCGGCAATCGCTTCGACCTTGCACGATATCAGCGTAAGCCCGGCCTCGGCCCCGGTGGCGGGGCGGGCCAAAAGGGCTGCATCAATCAGCGCGTTCGCAGTACCGGGTGCAGGCAAATCCGCAGCCAGATTTGCGGTCAGATCAAGGGCCGCAGGCATGCAGATTTCATTGCATACCCCCAGATCAATGGTGGCGCGCAGGGTAATGGGCAAAGCCGGGTCGATCGGCGTGATTTCCAGTGGCAGCACAAGTTCAGCATGGTAGCCAATGGTTTGCATGCCATTGACGTGGAACACCTCGGGGCGCGGCCAATGGACGCTGACCGACTGCACATTCGCCGAGGCCGACCAATCGAACATCGGCGGGATGCCCGCGTCACCCGGCGCGCGCCAATAGGTTTTCCACTCGGGTGCCAATTGCAGGTGCAATGCCGCCATGTGGGTGCCGTTTGCCGCGCGCCATCCCGGCAGAATACTTGCCGTAAGCACCTCGTCTTGCGTGGCGGCAAGGGCGGGCAGCGAAGTCAGGGCCAAAAGTGTGGCAAGGGTGAGACGTTTGATCATGGGGCGAACATAGGCATCGTGGCGCGGATGGAAAGTCACTTTCCGGCGATTGGGGAATGGCACTTGGTGAATTTCGTGTGAACAAGGGGGCATCGCCAGCCATTCGAAAGTTATCCGCCCATCGCGCTGGGGCGCATCACGATACTTCTTGGTTACCCCCCCCACTTGAGGTTGCGCGTCCGACACGCCATATTCAAGGCAAGACAGGAGGAAGTCATGGACCTTGGCGGAACGATCCTGATAGCGATGCCCGGAATGGGCGATCCGCGTTTTGAACATAGCGTGATCCTGATCTGCGCCCATTCACCCGACGGGGCGATGGGGTTGATCATCAACAAGCCGTCTCCCGAGTTGAATTTTGCCGGGTTGCTGGAACATCTCAACATCCCCTGCGGTTCCGGGGGGCGTGATATCCGGGTACATTTCGGGGGGCCGGTTGAACGTGGACGCGGTTTCGTGCTGCATTCAGCCGATTACCGCGCGACGGGCGGCACCATGGATGTGCCCGGCGGTTTTGGTATGACAGCAACACTGGACGTGCTTCAAGCTCTGGCCCGAGGCGAAGGGCCGCAGCACGCCCTGCTGGCGTTGGGCTATGCCGGCTGGGGGCCGGGGCAACTCGAGGCAGAAATCCTGCGCAATGACTGGCTCACCGCCGACGCCGCCGCCGATCTGGTCTTTGCGGCGGATGATGGCGGCAAATGGATCGGCGCGCTGCGCGGCATGGGCATCGACCCGCTGTCGCTGTCGGCTGTCGCAGGGCGGGCCTGAACGGCTTCCCGTTTCCAAATATCCCCGCCGGAGGCTCTTGCTGGCGGTGGCAAGATGAGTATTTTTGCAAGAAAAAGCCCGGCGGCAGAGCTGTCCCAACGCCGCCCTTGGGGGCTCGATGCCCCTAAGGGCGGCACCGCTGGTTATTCGCCGTAGGGCACCCAGACCGTTTTCACTTCGGTCGCGTGGCGCAGGAATGCGCGGCCTTCGCCGTCCGGGCCCAGCCAGTTTCGGGCGCGGCCGTGGTTTACCCAAGTGCGCTTCAGGTTCGAGGCGGCTTCCTTTTCGATCAACGCCGAAAGCGGGGTCGAGGAAAAGCTCCAGACCGCATCAACGTCCATATGCCCTGCAAGGGTCTTGGCCAGATCGGCGGCGGGGCCGGTGACGATGTTCACCACCCCGGCAGGCAAGTCTGATGTTTCAAGCACTTGGTAGAAATCGGTGGCCACCAGCGGGTGGGGGGTCGAGGGCACCAGAATGCAGGTGTTGCCCATGGCGATGGCGGGGGCCATGCACGATATCAGCCCCAAAAGCGGCGCCTCGTCCGGGCAGATCGCACCGATCACGCCGCAAGGTTCATTCATCGCGATTGCCACACCGCGCAGCGGCACCGATTTCACCGCGCCGTCGAATTTATCCGCCCAGGCGGCATAGGTGAACAGCCGCTGGATTGTGGCTTCCACCTCGGCCTCGCCGGGTTTGCCGGTCAGATCGCTCAGACGAGCGGCGAATTCCGGGGCGCGGGCCGACAGGTTTTCGGCGATATAGAACAGGATCTGCGCGCGGCTATGGGCGGTTGCTTTGGCCCAGCCCTTGGCGGCATGGGCGGCCTCGACAGCATTTCGGATATCTTTGCGGTTGCCGATGCCGGTATGGCCCAAAAGTTTACCCCGTGGCGACCAGATCGCACGGGAATAACCGCCGTCGGGGCGGGCCTGCTTGCCGCCGATGTAGAATTTGGCGGTGCGGTCAAGCTCGGGGGGCTCATAGGTTGCGGGTTCTGGTGCGGCAAGCGTTGGTTTTAGCGGTTTGGCGGTGGCGGCGGGTTTAAGATAGGCCATCAGCCCTTCCCAGCCGCCTTCACGGCCAAACCCGCTTTCGCGCACGCCGCCAAAGCCCGCCGCCGCGTCGAAAAGGTTGGTCGCGTTCACCCAAACCACGCCCGCCTTCAGCTTGGGCGCGATGTCGAGGGCAAGGTTGATGTTTTCGCTCCACACCGTGGCAGCAAGGCCAAAGCGGGTGTTGTTGGCAAGATCGACCGCCTCAACCGGGGTGCGAAAGGTCATCGACACCAGCACCGGGCCAAAGATTTCTTCTTGCATCAGCGGGCTTGCGGCGGACAGCCCGGTGATCAGGGTTGGCGGGTAATAACAGCCCTGCGGCAGCGGCGTCGCGGCGCGGTAGGTTTGGCCTTCGGTGCAGCTATCGACCATCGCCGAGATGGTGGCCAGTTGCGCCGGGTCGATGATCGCGCCGACGTCTATACATTTATCCAGCGGGTCACCAATGCGCAGGCCATCCATCCGGGCGCGCAGTTTGGCGTAAAAACGCTCGGCCACGCCTTCCTGCACCAAAAGCCGCGATCCCGCACAGCACACCTGACCTTGGTTGAACCAGATCGCATCAACAAGGCCCTCAACGGCGCTGTCAAGATCGGCGTCGTCAAACACGATGTAGGGCGATTTGCCGCCCAATTCCAAGGTCAGCGCCTTGCCGGTGCCTGCCGTGGCTTCGCGGATTTTGCGGCCCACCGGGGTGGAGCCGGTAAAGGCGATTTTGTTGACATCGGGGTGGGCGACAAGGGCCGCGCCGGTGTCGCCATCACCGGTTACGATGTTCAGAACCCCTTTGGGCAGCCCGGCTTCACGGCTGATCTCGGCGAACAGCAGGGCGGTCAGCGGGGTGTATTCGGCGGGCTTCAGCACCACGGTATTGCCCGCAGCCAGCGCCGGGGCGACCTTCCATGCCAGCATCAGCAGCGGAAAATTCCACGGGATTACCGCGCCGCAGACGCCCAAGGGGGCAAGGTCGGGGTGTTCAGAGGGCAGCAATTGCGCAAGGCCCGCGTGGTAATAGAAATGGCGCGCCACCAACGGCACGTCGATATCGCGCGACTCGCGGATCGGCTTGCCGTTGTCGAGGGTTTCCAGAACCGCCAGCAGACGGGCGTGCTTTTGCACCAGCCGGGCAAGGCCGTACAGGTATTTGGCACGTTGATGCGCCGACAGTTTCGCCCATTTGGGCTGGGCGCGGCGGGCGGCGGCAACGGCGGCATCCACATCGGCGCCGCTGCCTTGTGTTACCTGCGCCAGTACCTTGCCGGTGGCGGGGTTCCTGGTCTCGAAGCTAACCCCCGGCGCGGAAAACGCCCCGTCGATCCAATGGCCAAAGGTGCCGTTGTGTTTGGCGATCCAGTCCATCGCCTCGACGCTGGATTCAGGGGCGGGGCCGTAGCTCATGGCATCGAAAATATCGCGGATTGTCATGGCTTTAGCCCATCGGATGGCGGTTAGAGGCGGAGTAGCGCCCGGTCAGGTGGTGTTCAAGCTGGCGTTCGATATCGCCCAGCAACGACGATGCGCCAAAGCGGAACAGGTCAGGCTGCAGCCAGGGGTGGCCCAACTCGTCTTTCATCAGGCTAAGGTAAACCAGCGCGTCCTTGGCTTTGGATATGCCGCCCGCCGGTTTGTAGCCAACCTTGATGCCGGTGCGGGTTTGATAGTCGCGGATGCAGCGCACCATGGTCAGCGTCACCGGCAGGGTGGCATTGACCGGCTCCTTGCCGGTCGAGGTTTTGATGAAATCGGCCCCGGCCATCATGCAGATAAGCGAAGCACGGGCGACGTTGCGCAGGGTGCCAAGTTCGCCGGTGGCCAGAATGGCTTTTACATGCGCATCGCCACATTCGGCGCGCATTTCGCGCATCTCGTCATACAACGCCTGCCAGTTTTGCGTCAGCACGTGGCGGCGGGAAATCACGATGTCGATCTCACGCGCGCCCGCCCGCACCGATTCACCGATTTCCCTGATCCGCAGAGGATAGGGCGACAGGCCCGCCGGAAAGCCGGTAGAAACGGCGGCAACCGGGATATTGCTGCCCTCTAACGCGCGCACGGCGGTCTCGACCATCTCGTGATAAACGCAAACCGCACCCGTGGTCAGCCCTTGCATCCCCAATGCTTCCAGCAGATCGGGGCGCACCGGTTGGCGGGCCTTGGCACACAGGCGCTGCACCCGGCCCGGCGTGTCGTCGCCCGCAAGCGTGGTAAGGTCAATGACGCTGATCGCCTTGCACAGCCACGCGGCCTGAAAATCCTTCTTCACCGAACGGCGGCCCGGTATGGTGGCGGCGCGGCGTTCGATGGCCGAGGTGTTGGCCTGCACGGACGCCACCCAATCCAGATCAAGCGGCATGCCGGGATTGCGGGCATGGGTCAGTTGCGGCAGGTGCTGGCGGCTTTTGGCCACCTGCGTGGTATGGTCGGTTTGCAAAGCGGCCTCCGGTCCGGCTAAGGCCACAGGTTTGCACGGGCAGGGGCCGCTTCGCAAGAGAGCCGCCAAGATCGCACCGAATTATTTTGACCGTATGGTCAGAAAAACGCCGCAGAACCGTGGATCAGAAATGCGAGGCATTGATCAAGAGATGGGCGGCGATACTTGCCGCGTAGCCCAGCGCAATCGCCCATGTCCATTTCAGGTGGCTGGAAAAGGTATAAGCCCCGCGGGCTTGCCCCATCAACGCCACGCCCGCCGCCGACCCGATCGACAAGAGCGACCCGCCAACACCACAGGTCAGGGTGATCAGCAGCCATTGGCCGTGGCTCATGGCGGGGTCCATGGTCAGCACGGCAAACATCAGCGGAATGTTGTCCACAATCGCAGACAGCGCGCCGATGATGATATTGGCGTAAGTGGCCCCGAGGCCGATATACAAAAACTGCGACGCCATGGCGAGGTAGCCCAGAACGCCCAAGCCGCCCACCGCAAAGATGATGCCAAAGAAGAACAGCAGCGTATCCCATTCCACCCGCTGAATCTCGGCAAAGCTGTTTAGCACCATATCGCCCTGACGGCGGCGGGTGCCGCGCAGGGTCAGGATGTACGACCAGATTTGCAGATACCCCAGACCCAGCATCATGCCCATTGCGGGTGGCAGCTGCAGAAAGTTCTTGAAGCTGACGGCAGTGACGATGGTCAGAGCGAACAGGATGGCCACCCCAAGCGCGCCGGGCTTGGCTGTAACCTTTTCGTCGCGCGCATCGGGTTTTCCGGCAGGAATGGCGAAATACATGATCGCCGCCGGCACTGCCCAATTGATCAAGGACGGAACGAACAGGGCAAAAAACTCGAAAAACTCAAGTTTGCCCTTTTGCCAGACCATCAGGGTCGTGATGTCACCAAACGGGGTGAAGGCGCCACCGGCATTGGCCGCAACCACGATGGAAATGCAACCGATTGCCACAAAACGCGGGCTTGATGATCCCAATGCCATGACCACAGCACCCATCACCAGCGCGGTGGTCAGGTTGTCCAAGACGCCAGATAGCAGAAAGGCAATCGCCCCGGTCAGCAGGAAAAGCTGTTTGTACGAAAGCCCAAGCCCCACCAGTTTGGCGCGCAACACCTCGAACCCCCGGCGTTCTTCCAGCGTGTTCACATAGGTGATGGCCACCAGCAGAAACAAGAACAACTCGCCATATTCGGAAATGATTTCAACCGCATGCTCGTGGGCTTGTTCCGAAAGCCCCGCCTGTGCATAGGCAATGCCAATCAGCGCCCAGATCAAGCCCGCCGCTAAAAGCACGGGTTTGGATTTGCGCATATGGGTGGCTTCTTCAAAGATCACCAACACATAAGCCACAAGGAAAATCGCGACGGAAAGATACCCCGCCCAATGGGTTGTCAGATCAAGCATGTTGCGGTGGCCCCTGTCGTCGCTTCGGTCTTGCGGCCAACAAGCACGGCCACGGGTTTGGGTCAACCGTTCGGTGCGGCGCTATCGGCGGGCCCATGATCCAACTGTCGATCGAACGTCGCCCAGTCGCGCCCGGTGCCGGTCGGGGGCAGGGTGCTGCGGTCGGTCATGGCATGCAAATGCACTTTGGCCAAAAACAACGCGGTCAACGGCGAGGTCATGAACAAGAACACCACCACCAGCAGTTCTTGCCAGGTCAGCGCGCCTTTGAACACTGCAAGATCCAGAACCGAGGCCAGCAACGCCGCTCCGACCCCCATGGTGGTGGCTTTGGTCGGCGCATGCAGGCGTTGCATCGGCAGGCGCAGTTTCAACAGCCCAAAGCTGCCGATCAGCCCAAAGCTGCCGCCGATGACCAACAGCGCTGCAATCACAATTTCCCACACCATGCCCATCTCCTATTCGATCACCGAACCGCGCAGCAGGTATTTGCAAAACGCCACCGACGACACGAACCCCGTCAGGGCAAACAGCATTGCCGCCTCGAAATGGATGCCGCTTCCGGTGTAGATCCCGTAAAGCACGATCAGGGCGATGACGTTCACCACCATGGTATCCAGCGCCAGGATCCGGTCTGCCATGGTTGGCGACCAAACCACACGAAACAGGGTAATCGCCAGGCCAATGCCAAAACAGGCCATCGCATAGGTCAGCGCCACAGTGATCATTCGAATATCCTTTTCAGGCGGGCCTCGTAGCGGGTCTTGATCTCGGCCCGCACGGCATCCGGGTCGGGGGCGTGCAGCGCATGGATCAGCAACACCCGCCCGCAGGCGGAAATATCGGCCGTTACCGTGCCCGGTGTCAGGGTAATGGTGCCAGCCAGCACGCTGATCCCTTCGGGCGAGGTCAGGTCCAGCGGCACGGTAATCCACGCCGACCGGATATCTGCGGGCGGCATGAACAGGATAATCCGCGCCACCGCGAGATTGGCCACGATGATGTCCCACACCACCAGCGCGCCATAGGCGGCAAAGGCGGGCAGGTTGCGTATCTTGGGTTTGTCGGGCCAATAAGATGCGGTGAGCAGCGGGATCAGCGTGGCCAGAATAACCGCCATCACCAGCGACCCAAGTTTGGTGCCGTTGACCAGCAGCATCCATGTCACGATCAGCATCAGGCTAAGATAAGGGTGCGGAAACAGGCGCCGGATCATGGGGTGGCCCCCAGATGATGGGCGGCGACATAGGCGGTGGGGGCGTGCAGACCCGCAGCAGTTGCCGCAATGTAGCGCATCGTTGGCCCAGCGAAAACGGTCAGCGCCACAAGCCCGGAAATAAGCGCGATAATCACGGCAAGTGCAACCGGTTCGGCTTTGCCGGTTTGGGCCGCCCCGCTTGCGTGGGATTTCCAGAACAGCAGGCTGCCCGCGCGGGCAAAGCCAAGGATGATGATCAGCGAGGTGGTCAGGATTGCCCCCCAGATCAGCAGCATCTGGCCGTCGCGCGTGGCATCAAGGATCAACAGCTTGCCGACAAAACCCGATAGTGGCGGCATCCCGGCCATCGCAATGCTGCCTGTGAAGAACAAGACTGCCAGCAGGCCACTTTGCGCCATTGGCGGCAGGGTGGTTTGCAGGCTGTCATTGGCGCGGCGGGCAGATACCTGATCGGCCACCAGAAACAGAATGGCGGCGGCAAAAGTGGAATGCACGGTGTAGTAAAGCGCCGCCGCTGTGGCTTGCGGGGTGAACTGCGCCACCGCGATGAACACCGTCCCCATCGAGGCGATGGCGGCAAAGGCCACCATCCGTTGCAACGACACCGCCCCCAAAACCCCAATCGCTCCCAGCGCCAAGGTGGCGATGGCGGCAGGCCCCAACAGGTCTGCAATCAGCGTTCCCATGGCGGGCGTGGCGGGCGGAAAGATCAGCGTCCCCACCCGGATCACCGCATAGGCCCCGACTTTGGTCATCACCGCAAACAGTGCCGCCACCGGGCCGGGGGCATGGGCATAAGTGCCGGGCAGCCAGAAATGCAGCGGCACCAACGCGCCCTTGATCGCAAACACCAGCATCAGCAACACCGCCGCCACCCGGATCAGCGCGGCATCCCCCGCCGGCAGGG
>JBAVTI010000515.1:0-8193 GCA_049696055.1 Paracoccaceae bacterium
ACTACCTCAGGGATCAGCATCGAGACGGGCTGGCCCAGCATCGCGGCCTCGGCCTCGATACCACCGACGCCCCAACCAAGTACGGCAAGGCCGTTGACCATGGTGGTGTGGCTGTCGGTGCCGACAATGGTGTCGGGGTAGGCGACGTGATTGCCATGTTGATCGGCATCGGTCCAGACAGTTTGTGCAAGGTATTCAAGGTTTACCTGATGGCAGATACCGGTGCCTGGGGGCACGACGCGGAAGTTGTTGAACGCACCCTGGCCCCATTTCAGGAACTGATACCGTTCCATGTTGCGCTCATATTCGCGGTCGACGTTCATCTGAAAGGCGCGCGGGTTGCCAAATTCGTCGATCATCACCGAGTGGTCGATCACCAGATCAACCGGGGCAAGCGGGTTGATTTGCTGGGCGTTGCCGCCAAGGCCGATGATGCCATCACGCATCGCGGCCAGATCGACCACGGCGGGAACCCCAGTGAAATCCTGCATCAGCACGCGGGCCGGGCGGTAGGCGATCTCGCGCGGGTTGCGGCCCCCCTTGGCGCCCCATTCGGCGAAGGCGCGGATGTCATCGACCGTGACGGTCTTGCCATCTTCGAACCGCAGCATGTTTTCCAGCACGACCTTCAGTGCTGCAGGCAGTCTGGCGAAATCACCCAAGCCTGCAGCCTGGGCGGCGGGGATCGAGTAATAGGCAACGGTCTGGCCGCCTGCGGTTAGGGTTTTGCGGGTTTTTGCGCTGTCGTGTCCAACGGTGACGGTCATGCTGGCCTCCTGGCGGTTGGCGTGGTGGAATGAGACGGTTTGGGAGTGTCTTGCCTTGGAATGGGCTGCGAGGCAAGGGAATCTGTGGGCATTGTATGCAATTGTATGCCGAATATCCAGTGCTTGTTTGTGTGGCTTGGCTTTGTCGGCGGCTTTGGCCGGGTATAGCGGGAAATCTCTTAAGGCGTGATGACGAAAATCTGCTGTTGCCTCGCAAAACCTTGATTGGCACGGACCGATGGCTTTGACTACAAGGGGGTAACCAGATGGGGATCAGGGATACCATGATGCGACTTATCATCAGCGCCGCCTGCGGCCTGTGGCTTATCATTGCCGGGCCAAGCGTGGCACAGACGTCGTCATCAGAACCGGTGGTAGTGGTCGAACTTTACACCTCGCAGGGGTGTTCGTCTTGCCCGCCCGCAGATGAGTTTTTTGCGATGTTGGCAAGTGATAGCCGGGTGATCCCGTTGGCGCTGCATGTGGATTATTGGGATTACATCGGTTGGGCGGACAAATTCGCCGACCCGCATTATACCGCACGGCAGCGCGCCTATGCCAAGGCGATCGGCAGCCGGACAATTTATACCCCGCAAATGATCGTTGAGGGTGTGGATTTTGTGGAGGGCCATAACCCGGAGGCAGTTGGTCGGTTGATCGACGCCCAACTGGCCAAAGGCTCGCCCGTGGTGTTGACGCTGCAACGGACGGGTGGGGATTTGAAGATTTCTGCGCAGGCAAACCCACCGCTAAGCCATGCCGTGAAAGTGCAGTTGGTGCGCTATCGCCCGCAGCAAACGGTGGACATTGGTCACGGCGAAAACGCCGGGCGCACGGTGACGTATCACAACATTGTCACGTCGTGGCAGGTGTTGGGCGATTGGGCCGGCACAGCGCCCCTTGCGCTTGACGCAGTGGTAGAGGGGGATGAACCGATTGTGGTGATCTTGCAGGAAAACGGGCCCGCAGCGATTTTGGCGGCGGCGCGGATCGACTGACCGCGCGCGGTGCCATGGCGTTAACCCCGCCAGCGGCGGTGGATCCAGAACCATTGATCGAGATGGTCACGCACCACGGCCTCGAGGCTGTCGTTCAGGGCCTGGGTCATCGCCTGTGGCGTGCCCTTTGGGATCGGCGCTTCGACCACGATATCAAAATCGAGGCCGTTTTCGCGGCGGATGGCATAGGTCGGGATCAACAGCGCATCATATTTCAGCGCCAGTTCCGCGGCGGAAAGCGCGGTCAGCGCCTGATGGCCAAAGAAGCTGAGTTTGGCGCCGAGGTGCATGTGTTGATCAATCACCATGCCCAACATGCCACCTGCGCGCAGATGGCGCACCATTTCACCCAAGCCGCGTTTGCCGCGGGCAAACAGCGGCGTGCCGATGCTTGAAATAGCCGCGACGTAGTGCTGGTTGAAGTAGCGATTGGTCATCGGACGATAAAGCCCGCCGACGTGATAGCCGCGGGCAATCAGAGTGGCGCGCGAGGCATCGTAATTGCCGAAATGACCGGTGACCAGAATAACCGGCCGGTTTTCGCGGTGCGCGGCCTCGAGGGCGGCAAGGCCCGCGCCACGCGGCGGAGATTTCATTGCCTGGGCCACGAATTCGGGGCCGGAATACAACTCGATGATGGTGCGGCCGACGTTGTTGGGCACAGCGCGGGTCAGGCGGTGAACCTCGGCGGCGGACAGATCGGGCAGGATGCGGGCAAGGTTTTGGCGCACGCGGGTGCGATAGCCGGCAATTGGCGCGATGATCTGCGCCATGACCCAGCCACAAAGCGGCACGCGAACCCGGTAGGGCAGGCGCAACAGGCCCCAGATCAACCCGCGCAGCACACGGTCTTGCAGCCAGTGATCCAGCCGGAAGGGAAGGGGGTTGGGCATCGGTTTTGGATCTAGCCTTTGGCTTGGGCACTTTGGGTTTCGCGGTGCCAGACATAAAGCCCCGCCGCCACGATCACAAGCGCGCCGAGGATGGTGAAACCGTCGGGATATTCGGCAAACAGCACGATGCCCCAAAAGCTGGCGAACACAATGCCGACATAGCCAAAGGGCGCGATGGCCGAGGCTTCGGTCATGGTGAACGCGCGGATCAGGCAAAATTGCGCGGTTGCCCCCAGCAGGCCCAAGGCAAGGAAGATCGGGATATGGATCAGCGCGATGGGTTGCCAGACCAACGGCAGGGCTATCGAGGTGACAATGGTGCCCAGAAGGGCTGCGTAGATCAGTGAGGTCCAGGCGGATTCGTCACGACCAACCCGGCGGGTGGCCAGCGCGTATCCGGCATAGGCAATGGCGCAGCCGACCGGCAGCAGGGCGGCGGGTGTAAAGACCCCAAGGCCGGGGCGAATGACGATCAACGCCCCACAAAGCGCGGCCAGCACCCCAAAGATGCGGCGGGGGCCAAGCTTTTCGCCCAGAAACAGCGCCGCCCCCAGCGTGATCAGAACCGGGTTGATATCAGTGATCGCCGTGGCCTCGGCCAAGCCGATGAAGCCAAGGCTGGCAAAGAACAACGCTGTGGCACCAAACTGACAGGCCGAACGGAACGCTTGCAGGGCAGGATAGCGGGTGCGCAGCAGCGGCCCAAGTCTGCGGCCCAGAAACAGCGCCACGATGACGGTCTGCCCGGTATAGCGCGCCCAGATCACCTGAAGGGTTGGATAGTGGCCGATCAGGAATTTGGCCAATGCGTCCATTGCGGTGAACAGTGCAATCGCGGTCAGCATCAAAAGGATGCCCCGGCTGGTGGCGGCTTGGCTAATGGGGGCGTCGAGGTCGGTCATAGACTATCCGGTTACGCCGGGGCGGTCCGGACGCGGTAACCTAGGGGGGGCGCATGACAAGGGCAAGGGCGGTTGCGGCTGATGGCGCGGACGCGCGGCGGCACTGGCGAACGGTGGCTGCGGTGGCGTCAGCGTCTGGTGTGCCGGGGAACAACTGCCGGTTGGGAGTATCTGGTTGAGATTGGGCCGCTAGGCCCTTCGCGCCGCCTTGCGGGCGCGCAGTCGTTCCATCGCGAGGTCCAGATTACGCGCGTCTGCCTCTTCCATTTCGTCCAATGTCAAAAGGGTGTATTTGGGCGGGTTCTTCGGAAATAACTCGGGGCGGATTGATGGCGGGGTGGGTCTTTGTTTTGACGCAGGCATCTATGTAATTCCCTTGGTTTCGGATTTTGCAGGTCTTCGGTGCGCTGTCATTTTCCGCTCTCCAGGGCCACTGGCAGCATGGGGTGGCCCGTTGCATCCGTTCGGCCAATCATTAGGCATTTTGCCGCCACGTGTGCTGCATTCACCAAGGCGTGATGGCCCCGGTTACCCTGAAGTTTCAGGGCAGGGACAAAGCGGCTGTCGAATGGGCCAATACGCCCCGGCGTAGGCGGCGGCGATGTCTGTTCTTGAGGCTGAGGGGTATGCTGTTTGGGGGGCAGTGCGCGTTACTCTTCCTCTTCCGAGATCAACACCAGTTCCCCCGATGCTTCGAGTTGACGGATCGCGGTGACGATGGCGTTCATCGCCTCTTCGGCATCCTTTTCCTTGACCTTGCCGCGCGATGCCATTTCTTCGCGCAATGATTGCGCCAGACGCTGGGACATATTGGACAACACAAATTCGGCGGCGGCTTCCAGTTCGGGTGAGCCTTGTGCAGCGGCAAGGGCGGTGACCAGCATGGTTTGATCCATGAGGCGCGCCACTTTGGGCACGTCGCGCGGAACCACCCGGCGGGGCATGTGGATGAAGGTGAAAATCGCCTTGCGCACCAGCTCGGCAAAGGCAGCGTCGTCTTCTTCCAAGCCCTTCAATACCTCTTGGCGGGTGCTGGCGGCCGAGACGTTCAGGATGGCACCCACCCGCTCTACCGGGCCCGCCTCGAAGGCGCGGGCGGGTTGATTGTCAAGCTGGGTTACCAACGACAGCCCAATGCGGCGCACGGTTTCGGGATCGACATTTCCGGTCATCGAGACGGCATAGGCGACGCGGCGGGCCTTGTCGCCGGGAAGTTTACCCAAAATCTCGGCGGCTTTTGGCACCGGAAGCTTGGACAGCATAACGGCCGCTACTTCGGTGCTTTCTTCAAGCAACACAGGCAGCAACCGGTCAATTGGCAGCGACATGATGCGATCCCATGGATCGGCTTTGGATGACGCCCCCGCAAGGCGGCGCAATCGGCTGGCGGCGGTGGCAGAGATGTGGCCATCCATCATGGTCAGCGCCCCTTCGATACCGCCGGGGAAGGAAAGGCCAACCTGTTCAAGTTCACTGAGAAACTCGTCGACCACAGCCCCAAGCGTGGTGCGATCAATCAACCGCATCTGGCCGATCTGTTCGGCAAGGGACGCCTGCATATGTTCGGGCAGCGCCGAGATCGGCAGCGGTGCCCCTTCGGCCAGCATAAGCCGCACGATGATGGCCGCCTTTTCGCGGTTCGACACATGCCGCGGCCCCGCACCCGTCACCATCCGCTGTGCAGGTGTGATCTGCGCCAAAGCCTTCGTCATCCTGCCACCCCGATTCCCGATACTGACTTCAGGGTGGCAGGTGGTGATTAACGAAGGCCTTAGAGCGTCGCACAATAGAACGAAAAGGTGCCTTTTCGTCCCAAACGCCTTAGCTTGAGGTGATTTCGCAGGTTTTCGTCACCGAATTCCACGTCGCACCTTCGGCACAGGACATGCTGGCTTCTTTTCGATCCCCCTTGCAGCCTTGGGCGGCAGCGATGGTGGGGGCAAGCATAAGGGCAATCACGGCGAAGGGTATGATCTTCATGGTCGTCCTTTCAGGTTGGGTCAGTAGTTGACGGTTTGCCCAGTGCCCACGGCCTGAGCCAAAGACGCCTCGGCCCAGGTGCCGATGCCGCCACGTTGGCGGATCTCATCTAGCTGGACGCGGGCAAGGGCGATTTCGCCCAGTTCGACATAGGCCTGACCAAGATAGCTGCGGGTCAGGATATTGTCGGGGTTCACGTCCAAGGCATGGGCATAGTATTCCAAGCCAAGATCCATGCGGCCCGCCTTGCGATTGGCAAAGCCCATATAGGTCAGGACGCGATCGGTTTCGCCTTCGTGCATCGCGGAAAGCACGATCAGGGCTTGTTCGGGTTGGCCAGCCCACGCCAGTTCGCGCACGGCGCGGAACAGAGCATCATCGTCAAGCGACGATTCCTCGGCGTTGACGCAGGTTTTGGTTTTTTCGTCCCAAACTTGGGCGTTTTTGCATTTGGTCGAGGTTTCGGTCGGCGTGGGTGGTTGGGTGTCGTCGCTGCCCGCAGCAAAGGCGGTGAAGGGCAGGGCCGAGGCAAGAAGAATGGCGATCAGGCGCATGGCAGGTTTCCTTCTTTGAAAGGGATGATAGCACGGGATAGGGAAAGGCAAGAATTGAAATGCCTGTTCCCACTATCACGCCTGCGTGTGCTGCGGTCTGTTACCCTTGGAACACCCGTTTGAAAATCGTGTCGACGTGCTTGGTGTGATAGCCGATATCGAATTTTTCCTCGATCTGGGCCGGGGTCAGTGCGGCGGTTACCTCTGGGTCGGCAAGCAGTTCGGTCTTGAAATCTGCGCCCTTTTCCCAGACCTTCATGGCGTTGCGTTGCACAAGGCGGTAGCTGTCTTCGCGGGAAACACCCGCTTGGGTCAAGGCCAGCAGGACCCGCTGCGACATCACGAGGCCGCGAAATTGGTTCATGTTGCGCAGCATGTTGTCGGGATAGATCACCAGTTTTTCGACCAATCCTGCAAGGCGGTGCAGCGCGAAATCCAGCGTGATGGTGGTATCGGGACCGATGGCGCGTTCCACGCTTGAATGGCTGATGTCACGCTCGTGCCATAGCGCCACGTTCTCCAGTGCAGGGACGACCGACATGCGCACAAGGCGGGCAAGGCCGGTCAGGTTTTCCGACAGCACCGGGTTGCGCTTGTGCGGCATGGCAGAGCTGCCCTTTTGGCCGGGGCTGAAAAACTCTTCAGCCTCAAGCACTTCGGTGCGCTGCATGTGGCGGATTTCAATCGCGATGTTTTCGATGGAGGAGGCGATGACGCCAAGGATAGCGAAAAACATCGCGTGACGGTCGCGGGGGATGACTTGGGTGGAAATCGGCTCGGGCGTCAGACCAAGCATTTTGCAGACATGTTCCTCGACGGATGGGTCGATGTTGGCGAAGGTGCCGACAGCGCCAGAGATTGCCCCGGTGCCAATCTCGGCGCGGGCATTTACCAGACGGGCGCGGCCACGGGCCATTTCGGCGTAAAAGCGGGCGAAGGTCAGGCCCATGGTAATCGGTTCGGCGTGAATGCCATGGCTGCGGCCAATACGGACCGAGTCCTTATGCTCGTATGCGCGGGTTTTCAGCGCGGCGAGAACCCGGTCCATGCCAGCCAGCAACAGGTCAGTGGCGCGCACCAGTTGCAGATTAAAGGTGGTGTCCAGCACGTCGGAACTGGTCATGCCTTGGTGGACGAACCGAGCTTCTTCAGACCCGATATGTTCGGCGAGGTGGGTAAGAAAGGCGATGACGTCGTGTTTGGTAACGGCCTCGATCTCATCAATCCGGGCGACATCAAAGGTGACATCCTTGGCTTTCCAAACCGCAGCGGCGCTTTCCTTGGGGATGACGCCAATGGCGGCAAGGGCGTCGCAGGCGTGGGCCTCGATTTCAAACCAGATGCGGAATTTGGCCTCATGCGACCAGAGAGCCACCATTTCGGGGCGGGAATAACGCGGGATCATGGGGGGCCTTTCGGTTGGCAGGACGGGCACTGCCCCCTTAGACTGGCAAACGCTGTGAGGCAAGGCGTGCAGGCTGATTACCAAGGCCAGCGCTGTAAAACGCTGCCCGACTTTTGGGCTTTTTCTTGCCTAAATACTCTCGGGGGGTGAGCCGCATTGCGGCGATGGGGGCAGACAGCCCCCTTTCTGCTAATGGTTCAGAGCGGGTTGTTGTCGCGGTAGAGTTTCCATTCCTCGACGGTCGTGCCATCGGGAAGGTGGCAATACCCCGCCTCGCCGCCCTGTTCGGCGCGGATTTCAAGCTGACCGCCAAGGTCGTTGCAATAGACCGACGCCGGGTTGGCCATGCTGACCGGAGCGATGTTCATCTCGGTCTTGGGGCTGCCACCGCCACAAGCGGTAAGGGCAAGCAGCAAGATCACCCCTATCCCCGCCCTGCGGGCAGTCTTTGCGAGGCACAGCGATGAGGGCGCGACAGGGACCGAAGAGCGCATCAGGATTGCCCCATAAGCTGTTGATCAAACGGATATTTCGTCAGGTTCTCATAGCCGGTTTCGGTAATCAACACTTGATCTTCAAGCTTGATCGAAAAGTTCCCCCCCTCGGGCGAGACCAGCGCCTCGACACACAGCACCATGCCAGGCTGCAATGCCACATCAAACGCCCCTTCTACATGGGCGTCGGGGTAGGGCAC
>JBAVTI010000516.1:0-2620 GCA_049696055.1 Paracoccaceae bacterium
GCCTTACATAGGCCGCTTGATACCCCAATCCGCAAATGGAGCAGCTTATGGCCCGCGTGACGGTTGAAGATTGCGTTGACAAAGTTCCGAACCGGTTCGAACTGGTTATGTTGGCCGCGCACCGCGCCCGCGAAATCACCGCCGGTTCGCCGGTTACGGTGGATCGTGACAACGACAAAAATCCAGTGGTATCGCTGCGCGAAATTGCGGACGAGACACAATTGGCCGATGCGCTGCGCGAGCGGATGATTGAAAGCCACCAAACCCAGATCGAGGTTGACGAGCCCGAAGAAGATCAAATGGCGCTTTTGATGGGTGGCGAGATGGATCGCCCAATGCAAGACGACATGTCGGAAGAAAAGCTGCTGCGCGCCTTGATGGAAGCACAGGGCGACAACTGAGGCCTTCGGGTCCAATAACGAAAGCGGACAAGGTAATCCGGGTATGATCGACGTCGAAGACCTGATCGCCCTTGTCCGCAACTACAACCCCCGCACTAATAGCGATTTGATCCGGCAGGCCTATGCCTACGGCCGCCAGATGCACGACGGCCAACTTCGCCATTCCGGCGAGCCTTACTTTACCCATCCCGTCGCCGTTGCCGCCATTCTGACCGAACAACGGTTGGATGATGCAACCATCATCACCGCCCTGCTGCACGACACCATCGAAGACACCAAATCCACCTATACCGAGGTGGCGCGGATGTTTGGTGCAGAAGTTGCCGAACTGGTCGATGGCGTCACCAAGCTTACCAATCTGCAGCTGTCTTCGGCCGAATCAAAGCAGGCCGAAAACTTTCGCAAGCTGTTCATGGCGATGTCGAAAGACCTTCGGGTGATTCTCGTCAAACTCGCTGACCGTCTGCATAATATGCGCACCATCAAATCGATGCGCGCCGAAAAGCAGGCCCAAAAAGCCCGCGAAACCATGGAAATCTTTGCGCCGCTTGCAGGCCGCATGGGTATGCAGTGGATGCGCGAAGAGCTGGAAGACCTTGCCTTTCGCGTGCTGAACCCCGAGGCGCGCAATTCCATTATTCGCCGTTTCATCACCCTTCAGCGCGAAACCGGCGATGTGGTCCACAAGATCACCGCTGATATCCGCAATGAACTGGAAAAGGCGCAGATTGAGGCCGATGTGTTTGGCCGCGCCAAAAAACCCTATTCGGTCTGGCGCAAGATGCAGGAAAAGGACCTCGCGTTTTCCAGCCTCTCCGACATTTACGGATTTCGCATTATTACCGGCTCCGAAACCGACTGTTACCGCGTGCTGGGGGTCATTCACCAGCGTTGGCGCGCGGTGCCGGGCCGGTTCAAGGATTACATCAGCCAACCGAAAAACAACGGTTACCGGTCTATCCACACCACGGTTTCCGGCCGCGATGGCAAACGTGTCGAGGTGCAGATCCGCACCCGACAAATGCACGAAGTAGCCGAAGCAGGCGTTGCGGCCCACTGGTCCTACCGTGAAGGCGAACGTGCGCAGAACCCTTTTGCCGTCGATCCCGCGAAATGGATCGCGGGTCTTAGCGAGCGGCTCGACGAAGACGACCATGATGAATTCATGGAAAACGTCCGTCTGGAAATGTACACTGATCAGGTATTTTGCTTCACGCCAAAGGGCGATGTGATCCAATTGCCGCGTGGGGCGACCCCGCTCGATTATGCCTACGCCATCCATACCCGGATCGGCAATTCCTGTGTGTCGGCCAAGATCGACGGTATCCGCGTGCCGCTGTGGACCCGGCTGAAAAACGGCCAATCGGTTGAGATCATTACTGCCGAGGGCCAACGCCCACAGGCATCCTGGATCGACATCGTCACCACCGGTCGCGCCAAGGCGGCGATCCGCCGGTCGTTGCGCGAAGAAGACCGGGGCAGATTTGTCAAACTGGGGCAAGAGCTTGCCCGCGTGGCCTTTGATCATGTCGGGCGCAAAGTCACCGACAAGGCGCTGCGCACGGCGGCCAAAATGCTGGGCCTGATCGACGAAACCGATCTTTTGGCGCAACTGGGCTCGGCCGAACTTACCGCCCGCAAAGTGGTCGAAACGCTTTACCCCGAACTTGCCACCTCAAAGGCCGACGAGGTCGACGCGCAACGCCCGGTGGTGGGCCTGACCGCCGATCAATCGTTCAAACGCGCCCGCTGCTGTCAACCGGTGCCGGGAGAGCGCATCGTTGGCATCACCTATCGTGGTCAGGGCGTGGTGGTGCATTCCATCGATTGCCCGGCGCTGGAAGAATTTGAAGAACAACCCGAACGCTGGGTCGATCTGCATTGGCACAGCGGTCGTCATGCCGCCGTGCATACCGTCAGTCTGGAGTTGACGATTTCCAACGATTCCGGCGTTTTGGGCCGGATCTGCACCTTGATTGGCGAACAGAAGGCCAATATCTCGGATCTGCAATTTGTCGACCGCAAACCAGATTATTACCGCCTTCTGGTTGATGTTGATCTGCGCGATCTGGAACACCTGCATATGGTGATGACGGCACTTGAGGCCGAAACCGATGTGGCCCAAATCGCACGGCACCGGGATCTTAGCAAAAAGCCCTGATCGGGCGGGGGAGCAGACGTGGTTTTCAAGCGGCGTAGCAAACGCACCATGCTAGAGG
>JBAVTI010000517.1:0-3217 GCA_049696055.1 Paracoccaceae bacterium
CCCCCGCACCCCCCGTGGATATTTAGGAACAGAAGAATCCGAAGTCAGGGCTTTAGCTGCGCCACCCAAGCCTCGACCCGCGCGCGGTTCACCCCAAAGTCGGATGAGCCAAACCGCGACCGCGCAAATATCGCTACATCTGCCCCGCCCTGTGCCGCCGTGACCTTTACCGAGGTCAAGTCCGGGTAGCCCATCAGCCGCGACCGGGTGATATAGGTCACGAAGGTGCCTTCGCCCGCCAACACGCTGGTTCCGGGAAAAGCCAAGGCAATCGTCCACAGCTTTTGTGCCGCCACGTCTGGTGGCAGATCGACATGCAGCACCGGTGCATCGCCCGATGCCGCAACCAACCAATGATTCCGCGTCTGCGGCTGCATGATCGCCGTAGGATCCACATGCCAAACCACCGGATCGATCGGTGCCAGCCTGATCGCGGCAAGCAACCCCATCATCGCAATCAGCCCAAAACCTACCAGAAGACTCAGCATGCGTACCGCTCTTTTCAGTGTCATGCCCAAGCGACCCGCCTCATGCCCGGCGCCGGTTCCACAGCGCAAGGCACATGATCTCGGTCGCGACATGCGCCCCCGCCACTGCCGTAGCCCCGGTGGTATCATAGGGCGGCGATACCTCGACCACATCACCGCCGACGATGTTCAACCCGGCCAGATCACGCAGAATGATCGCCGCCTGCGCCGAAGTCAGCCCCCCCCAAACCGGCGTCCCCGTGCCAGGCGCATAGGCCGGATCAAGGCAATCAATGTCAAACGTCAGATAGGTCGGACTGTTGCCCAAAATCGACCTGATCTTGGTCACCACCGCCTGCGGCCCGGTTTCATGCACCTCGCGCGCATCAATGGTATGCACGCCCAACGTGTCATCATTATTGGTCCGGATCCCGACCTGAACCGACCGCGCCGGATCAATGATCCCCGATTTCACCGCCTTGTAGAACATGGTGCCATGATCAATCCGGCTGAAATCATCATCCGGCCAAGTGTCGGAATGCGCATCAAAATGCAAAAGGCTTAGCGGGCCATACTTCTCGGCATAGGCCCGCAGAATGGGAAACGTGATGTAGTGATCGCCGCCCAGCACCAGACTCGCCGCACCCTTGGCCAAAATCCCGCGAATATGTGCCGTCAACGCATCGGGAAAATCCGCCGTCTTGGCATAATCAAACGCCAGATCGCCGAAATCTGCGATGTTGAACTCGGCAATCGGGTCAAACCCGGCCCAGCCATAGGGCTTGTCCATCGCCTGCAACGCCGAGGCTTCGCGGATCGCGCGCGGGCCAAAGCGGGTGCCGGGGCGGTGCGTCACGGCCTGATCAAACGGCACACCGCAGATCGCCAGATCAACCCCGGTCAGATCCTTGGTGTAACTCGTGCGCAAAAACGACGTCACCCCCGAAAATGCATTCTCCAACGACGCCCCGCGATAGCCCTTCCGGGTGATCGCCATGTCAATCTCGTCTTTCGCTTCCACGCCCATCAGCCCAGCCTCACCTTAAGTTTCACCAGATCATCCGCCACCTGCAGAATAGCCTTTTCCAAGGTATCCCCCACAAACTCCACATCCTGCGCCGTCATCACCAAGGGTGGCGACATCACGTTCAGATGCCCGATGGGCCGCACCATCAATCCCATCGCCTCGCAGACGTTTGAGATGCGCTTGCCCACATCCAGCTCGTCCGGCAACAGCGCCTTGGTCACTTTATCGGCCACATTCTCTACACATATCATCAGCTTGCGCCCGCGCACTTGCCCCACCATCGGCAGCTGCTCCAGCGCCTTCATCCGCGCCTCGAACAGCGCGCCCACGCGGGCAGCATTGCCCAGCAAATCCTCGCGCTCGATGATCTCGATGTTCTTTAGCGCCGCCGCACAGGCCACCGGATGCCCCGAATAGGTATAACCAGACGTAAACCACCGCCCCCCATCCGCCGCCATCGCCGCCCAGATCCGGTCACTGAAAATCAACGCCCCCAGCGGAATATACCCCGAGGTCAAGCCCTTGGCGCAGGTGATGATATCGGGCTGAAACCCGAATTCATCCCAGCTGGCGAACCAGTGCCCCAGCCGCCCGAACGCCGTCACCACCTCATCGGCGACAAACAGAATATCGTGGCGCTGACACACCTCCCACATCCGCCGCAAATATCCCTCGGGGGGCACAATCACCCCGCCCGATGCCTGAATAGGCTCGGCAAAGAACCCGCCCACATTTTCCGGCCCTACTTCTTCCAGCTTGGCCTCAAACTCGGCAATCAACCAATCGCAAAACTCTGCCTCCGCCATGCCATCGGGCGCGCGATACGGGTTCGGGCAGGTCAGATGATGAATGCCATCTTCCTTATAGCGGAATTGATCCACCCGATCGCCGGGCCGCTTGCCGATTGACTGGGAAATATAGGTCGAGCCGTGATAGCTGTAATCCCTTGCAATCACTTGGGTTTTCTCAGGTCGCCCCATGCAGGTCTGATAATAATGGATCATGCGGTACGCCGTATCCACCGCCGTCGATCCACCCGTGGTGAAATGCACCCGGTTCAGATCCCCCGGTGCCAGTTCCGCCAACTTGGCCCCCAAACGCGCCGACGGCCCGTTGGTCATATCGACAAAGCTGTTGGAAAACGCCAACTGCATCGCCTGATCGCCGATAGCCTGTGCCATCTCGCGCCGCCCCAGCCCGATGTTGGTGCACCACATGCCCGCAATCGCATCGAAATAGCGCCGCCCGTCCGCATCCCACAGCCAACAGCCCTCGCCCCGCGCCATCACCAACGAGCCCAGTTCTTCAAACGGGCCAAAGTTTGTCCAGGGATGCAGCGAATGGGCGCGGTCCATCTCCCAAAGATCGGCAGGCGACGGGGTGTTCAGCGCAACGACGGCAGGCATTTGCAACTCCATAAGGGCCGGAATGGCCACGGGTTCAGAACGCCAGTCTGCCAAATTTGATCAAATAACGCCAGCCCCGTCGCCGCACCAAAGGAAGTGGTTTCCCAAATATGGTGGTCAGCAGCGTTTGCGTATCAGGATCAGCGGAAGTATCGGTTTTCGCCCACCCTTAGGGCGAAAACCGATCCATCAAATGCGCAAACGCTCTCAAAGGTAGATCGGGGGCCATTCGTGGCCCTCCCGGTCAGCGCCGCTGATTCGCCACGCGCTCCCTTACCCCCGGTCTCCGCCCGCGCCCACGATTTTTGTTGCGCCGT
>JBAVTI010000518.1:0-3902 GCA_049696055.1 Paracoccaceae bacterium
GCGAATACCGCTTCGCCAAAATCGGGGTGCGGCAGGCCGATCACGGCGCTTTCCAGAACACCGGGAACCGTGTCCAGCAGCAGTTCCACCTCTTTGGGATAGACGTTGAAGCCGCCGGTAATGATCAGATCCTTTTGCCGCCCGACAATGCTGACATAGCCATCGGCATCCTGCACGCCGACATCGCCGGTGATGAACCAGCCATCGGGGCGCAGTTCTTCGGCGGTTTTCTCTGGCATCTGCCAGTAACCCGCAAAGACATTGGGGCCGCGCACCTCGATCACGCCGACCGTACCGGGAGCAACCTCTGCCCCCTCTGCCATGATCCGCAATGCCACGCCCTCAAGTGGCAGCCCGACGGTTCCCGCCCGCCGATCCCCGACATAGGGGTTCGAGGTGTTCATGTTGGTTTCGGTCATGCCATAGCGTTCTAAAATGCGGTGGCCGGTGCGGGCGCTGATCGCATCATGGGTTTCCGCCAGCAGAGGCGCCGAGCCCGAGATAAACAGCCGCATATGGGTCGCCGCATCGCGGGTAAAGCGCGGATCATCCAGCAACCGGGTGTAGAATGTCGGCACTCCCATCATCGCAGTGGCGCGCGGCATCAGGCGCAGAACGGCGTCCAGATCAAAACCGGGCAAAAAGATCATCGCTCCCCCGGTGAGCAGCACGGTGTTCGAGGCGACGAAAAGACCGTGGGTGTGAAAGATCGGCAGGGCATGCAGCAGCACGTCTTCTTGGGTGAACTGCCACAGCTTGGCCAGAACTTCGGCATTCGACAACAGATTGCGGTGGGTCAGCATCGCGCCCTTGGATCGCCCTGTGGTGCCCGAGGTATAAAGCAAGGCCGCCAGATCATCGGGGCTGCGGTCTTGGGCGGCAAGGCTGCGCGGCTGGTTTGCGGCGGCATCGGTCAGGCTGCCGCTGCCATCGGCATTCAACGTCAGAAGTTTTGCACCATGGCGGGCAGCAACCGGGGCCAGCGTTTCGTTTTTGGTGGCATCGCACAGAAAGATCCGTGGGGTGGCGTCACCGAGAAAATAGTTAATTTCATCAGCGGTATAGGCGGTGTTCAGCGGCAAAAACACCGCCCCCAGCGCCACGGCCGCACCGTAAACCGCCAAGGCTTGCGGCGTTTTGGCCACCTGCACGGCGATACGGTCGCCCGTGCCAAGACCTGCGGCGCGCAGGGCATGGGCCTGTTGCGCCACCATGGCAAAAAAGGCGTCACCGCTGATCTCCGCGCCATCGGGCAAGATCAAGAGGGTGGTTTTACGCCCTGCCAAAGGGGCAAAAAGCGCGTCAAACAGGGTATTGGCCATGGCGGTATCCTTGGTGCTTGCTACCCTTTTTGCATAAGGGGCCTGCGCTCTCAAGCGCGGCTTGTCACAGCGAAATGGGAAACCGATTGTTTCGGCGCACCGGCGTTTTGGCCCAGGTTGACCGCGAAGGTGCCGCAATCTCGCCGTGCTTGGGGATCAAAACAGTGTGTAACAAGACCACATAGAGGAGGATACAAAATGCACTTCGGACAGGCACTTTTGGCACGGTTCAAAGCCAAACCCGCGGATCAGATCGACAAGTTCGAACTGCGCCTGATCGCCATGCAAGTACGCCGGCAGATGGCACCGAAACGGCCGCTGTTCAAAACGAGACTTGCACGCCTGGCAGCCTAAGCTCGCGCATCAGGTCGCGCAGTTCTTGCCGCGCGGCGATGTTCGAGAGGTTTAGTTGATCCACGCCGGTATCTTTCAGGTCCAGCAGCGTCAGGCCACGCGGGAACAGCTCGCGGAAGATGACGCGTTCAGAAAATCCGGGAGCGACGCGAAAACCGATGCGCTTGGATAGTTCTTCCAAAGCCGCGCCGACCTTTTTCTTGTTGTGCATTTGTTGGGCACCAAGGCGGTTGCGCACCACGATCCAGTCGATTGGTTTCAGGCCGGCTTGGGCGCGCAGTTGGCGGGCATTCCACACCATTTCGGAATAGATCGACGGGCCTTTGACGCGCCCGGTTTCGGCATCAACCCGGGCCAGCAGGTCAAAGTCGATAAAGCTGTCGTTCAGCGGCGTGATCAGCGTATCGGCCAGCGAATGCGCCACCTGCGACAGGCGGGTATGCGAGCCGGGGCAATCAATGATGATGAAATCGGACACCGGTTCCAGCGCGCCCACGGCGACGGACAAGCGGTGATCGTAGGCGTTTTCGCCCGGCGCAAGATCGCTTGCCGCGACCTCGGGCATTTCGCGGTAATCGGGGGTGGGCAGGTTTAGCCCGGCACGCGCCAGATAGCTGCGGCGGTTTTCGATATAGCGCCCAAAGGTGCGTTGCCGCAGATCAAGATCCAGAGCGCCAACCCGGTGGCCCATGCGGCACAGCGCGGTGGCGACATGCATGCAGGTGGTCGATTTGCCCGACCCGCCCTTTTCGTTACCGACAACGATGATATGCGCCAAAGCCCAAGCCCCTGGTTAGACGAAAAAGGCGCGCCAAACCCGGCGCGCCCTGACCTTATTTCCTGCACCCCCATAAGGGCAAGTGCTGCTGATCAGAAACCCAGACCAGCGTATTTGTTCTTGAACTTCGACACGCGGCCGCCAGTGTCAAGCAGCTTGGTCGAACCACCGGTCCAGGCCGGGTGAACGGTCGGGTCGATGTCCAGCGCCATTTGGTCGCCTTCTTTGCCCCAGGTCGATTTGGTCTGGAACACGGTGCCATCGGTCATTTTGACGTTGATGGTGTGATATTCGGGGTGAATGTCTTTTCTCATTGTCCGTCTCCTCACTCAGCGTCTTTGGCTTTGTAGGCGGTGTCTTCCATAATCCGGGCGGATTTGCCACGGCGCGAACGAAGATAATACAGCTTCGCACGGCGAACACGGCCACGGCGCACCACTTCGATCGAATCGATGTTGGTGGAATACAGCGGGAAGATCCGCTCGACGCCTTCACCGAACGAGATTTTGCGCACGGTGATGCTTGCAGAAATCGTCGCACCGCCCTTGCGGGAAATCACCACGCCTTCGTAGTTCTGAACGCGCGAACGGGTGCCTTCGGTCACTTTGTAACCGACGCGAATGGTGTCACCGGCCTTGAAGTCCGGGATGGTCTTGCCGAGGGCAGCAATCTGCTCCGCCTCGAGTTGTGCGATCAAATTCATCGCAAGTCCTTTCATTTGCTCAGGGTTTTCCCCCGAAGTGATGCCGCCCTATTGCTCTTGGTCTTCATTCGGGTCCCTATTGTGCGCCGCACAATAAGCCCGCCAGAGATCAGGCCTGCGTTCCTTTGTCAGCCTTTCGGCCATCACCTTGCGCCAGACAGCAATTTTGCCGTGATGCCCGGACTGAAGTATTTCCGGTATCGCGCGGCCCTGCCAGACGGTCGGCTTAGTAAACTGAGGAAATTCCAAAATCCCCGCCGAAAAAGATTCTTCTTCGGTAGAGACATGATTCCCAAGCACGCGGGGTATAAGCCGCACTGTTGCATCAATCAAGGCTTGTGCTGCAATCTCGCCCCCGGTCAGGACGAAATCGCCAAGACTGACTTCCTGAATGTCATAATGGTCGATAACCCGTTGATCCACACCCTCAAATCGGCCGCACAACAGGGTGATGCCCTCGCCCTGCGCCCAAGTTTGGGCCATGGCTTGAGTAAAGGGTTTGCCGCGCGGTGAAAGATAGACGACGGGCCATTTCTGCCGGTCAGGCGGCGTGCCAATGGCGGCCTGATCCAGCGCCTTGGCGACGACATCGGCGCGCAACACCATGCCCGCGCCACCGCCTGCGGGGCTGTCATCGACATTCTTGTGCCGCCCCTCGCCAAAGGGACGCAGATCAATGGCTTCCAGCGCCCAAAGGCCGAAATCCAGCGCCTTGCCAGTCAGGCTTAGGCCAAGCGTGCCGGGG
>JBAVTI010000519.1:0-2639 GCA_049696055.1 Paracoccaceae bacterium
GGCGCGATCTTGCAGGCGTTTCCACCCCGGCGAGTTATAGACATTGGCCGAGGCTGCGCGCTGCTCGATCGTCGATCCGCCGCCAAACCCCGCCTGCATTCCCGCCGCACCAAAGCCGCCGCCATAAAGCCCCGGCGGCGTTAACACATCGACATGGGCGCTGGGCAATTCATCAATGAACCGCGACGGCAGCGCCGATTGCCATTGGCCGTAAACCCGGCGGTTGGCGGCAAAGGAAATCGTACACAGCACCTCGGCACGGGTGATGCCGACATAGGCCAGACGGCGTTCTTCCTCGACGCCCTTCAGCCCCGATTCGTCCATGCTGCGTTGGCTGGGAAACAATCCGTCTTCCCAGCCGGGCAGGAACACGATTGGAAATTCCAGACCTTTGGCGGCGTGCAGGGTCATGATCGACACTTTGGGTGCGGCCTCTTCGGTCTCATTCTCCATGATCAACGACACATGCTCAAGAAACCCCTGCAGGTTCTCGAACTGCTCTAGCGCCTTGACCAATTCCTTCAGGTTTTCCAGCCGTCCCGCTGCCTCGGGTGTCTTGTCGTTTTGCCACATCGTGGTGTAGCCGGATTCTTCCAAAATCTGCTCGGCCAGTGCGATATGGCCATATCCCGCCACCAGCGTCATCGCGTGCCAGCGATCGACACCATCGACAAAGCCGCGCAACTGCCCTGCCCCCTTGCCGCCGATGCCGCCATGCGCCAACAGTTCACGCGCGCCTTCCAGCAGCGACATGCCCGAGGCCCGTGCCGTGCGCTGAATATCTTGCTGCGCCTTGTCGCCAAGCCCGCGTTTGGGGGTATTGACCACCCGTTCAAACGCCAGATCATCCTCGGGCGAGACGGCAAGCCGGAAATAGGCCATCGCATCCCTGATCTCCAACCGCTCATAAAACCGCGGGCCGCCGATCACGCGATACGGCAGGCCGATGGTCAGGAAACGATCCTCGAACGCCCGCATCTGGTGGCTGGCGCGCACCAGAATCGCCATATCGTCCAGCGAATGCGGATCCATTTGACGGGTGCCGCGTTGCAGCGCCTCCAGTTCTTCGCCGATCCAGCGGGCCTCTTCCTCGCCATCCCAATGGCCGATCAGCCGCACCTTTTCGCCGTCCTCGCGGTCGGTCCACAGGGTCTTGCCCAAGCGGCCCGCATTGACCGCAATCACCGCCGAGGCAGCGGCAAGGATATGCGGGGTCGAGCGGTAATTCTGTTCCAGCCGCACCACATGGGCGCCGGGAAAGTCTTTCTCAAACCGCAGGATATTGCCAACCTCGGCACCACGCCAGCCGTAGATCGACTGATCATCATCGCCGACACAGCAGATGTTCTTATGGCCTTGGGCCAACAGCCGCAGCCACAGATACTGGGCGACGTTGGTATCTTGATACTCGTCGACCAGAATGTATTTCAGCCAGCGCTGATACTGTGCCAACACGTCCGGGTGGGCCTGAAAGATCGTCACCACATGCAACAGCAAGTCGCCAAAATCGGTGGCGTTCAGGCTGCGCAGGCGGTCTTGGTATTGCTGATAAAGCTCGGTTCCAAGGTTGTTATAGGCCGAAGCCTCGGACGCTGGCACCTTGGTTGGCGTCCACGCCCGGTTTTTCCACGAATCAATCAGCCCGGCCAGCATCCGCGCCGGCCAGCGTTTTTCGTCGATATTCGCCGCCACGATCAGCTGTTTTAGCAGGCGCAACTGATCGTCGGTATCCAGAATGGTAAAGTTGGATTTCAACCCCGCCAATTCGGCATGACGGCGCAAAATCTTGACCGAGATCGAGTGGAACGTCCCCATCCACGGCATGCCTTCGATGCTTTGCCCCAGCATCCGGCCTACGCGTTCCTTCATTTCCCGCGCGGCTTTGTTGGTGAATGTCACCGCCAAAATCTCATTTGGTCGCGCGCGGCCGGTGGTCAGCAGATGCACAATGCGCGAGGTCAGCGCCTTGGTTTTGCCCGTCCCCGCCCCGGCCAGCATCAAAACCGGGCCATCCAGCGCCAGCACCGCGGCGCGTTGTGCGGGGTTCAGATCGTCCAAATAGGGTGCTGGCCGCGCGGCCATGGCACGCTGGCTTAGGGGCACTGCCGCCTCGAAGGCGTCGCTTTCGTCAAATCCGCTCATGCGGCCACCCTACCCTTAGTTTTGCCAAAGTTAAAGAAGTGTTCTGCTATTGTTCACAGGGAATTTCATCGCAGCTGCATCGACCTGTTTGCAATTGCTAAGTATGGCTGAATATTTTGCAAAACTTTGCAATTGGCCGCCGCCAACCCTTGCGCTGCATTGCAGCGTGAATAGAGTGCTGGGGGGCCGCAGCGGCCTTTCCCATCCCCCCGGAGTGTTCAAATGGCCGAATTTAGCAAAATCCTGATCGCCAACCGGGGCGAGATCGCCATTCGCGTGATGCGCGCCGCCAACGAGATGGGCAAGAAGACGGTTGCCGTCTATGCCGAGGAAGACAAGCTGTCGCTGCACCGTTTCAAGGCCGATGAGGCCTACCGCATTGGCGAGGGCCTGTCGCCAGTAGGGGCCTATCTCAGCATCCCCGAGATTATCCGGGTGGCCAAACTGTCGGGTGCCGATGCCATTCACCCCGGTTATGGCTTGCTGTCGGAAAACCC
>JBAVTI010000520.1:0-4793 GCA_049696055.1 Paracoccaceae bacterium
CCAAAGCGGCGGTCAACTCTGCCACGTCGACGCCATCGTCACCATTGGAATTGATGGTGGTGAAGGTTTCTTCGGTCAGCGTCGGGTAGGCGACTTGCAGCTCGGTCAGCGACCACATGCCATTGCCATCGGCGTCTGCGATTTCGGGAAGGGTTTGCGCCATGGCCTGCGCACCAACAAGCCCGAGGGTCGCGGCGGCGAAAAGGAACATACGGTTCATGGTGATCTCTCCTTGATCTTTGGATGAGGTCGGCGTGAGGCCAACCTTTGGATGACGGGGACGACATGGTGCCGACCCTCGGGAATTGAATTAGGCGGATGCGGGTGATTGTTCTAGGGGGAATGGGTTGAGCGGTTATTTGGCGACAAAATGCTGCCAGGTTGCGGAAATTTCGGAACATTTTTCCGCCGAAGTTGCCGGGCTGCCCCTTTTTCCGCCGATGAATCTGAGGGGATTTACCTAGAATCCGCCGATGCGTGGGGGGCTTGGCTGTTTCCCTGCCATGAACGATCCGCAGTAATACCCCGGACTTGTCGCGCCCTCGCCGCTATCCTGCCCGAATTCAGGATCAATACGGTTCCATCAACCCGCATAAGTTCGCATGGGGAACATAATGGATCGACTGACCGAAATGGAAGCCTTCGCCACCGTGGTGGACCAAGGGGGTTTCACCGACGCGGCCAAGAAGATGGGGATCTCCAAATCGGCGGTGTCCAAACACGTGTCGGCATTGGAGGCACGTCTTGGGGCGCGGCTTTTGAACCGGACCACGCGGCGGGTAAGCCCGACAGAAATTGGACTGGCGTATTACGACCGCGCACGGCGGGTGTTGAATGATGCGGGTGAAGCAGATGCGCTGGTAACCTCGATGCAGTCGGCACCGTCGGGATTGTTGCGAATATCTGTGGCGACGGACTTTGGGGTGAACCTGCTGTCGCCGATTCTGGGGGATTTCCTGTTGGAATATCCCGATATCACCGTGAATATGGTGCTGAACAACCGCTATGTGGAATTGATTTCCGAGGGCTTTGATATGGCCATTCGGGTGGGCGATCTTGAGGATTCGAGTTTGCGGGCACGCAAGTTGACCGAGACGACGAAGCGGATGATTGCCAGCCCGAACTATTTCCAAAAGTTTGGGCGGCCGATCAAGATCGACGATCTGACCGACCACAAGTTGCTGCATTATTCCAATCAGGCCAATGGCAACGTGTGGAAAGTGACGGCACCTTCGGGCGAAAAGCGTCAGGTGCGGTCGGTGGGTTGGCTGACGGTGAATGATGGGCAATCGTTGTTGAACGCGGCGGTGTCGGGGTTGGGGATTGCGTATTTGCCATCGTTCCTGTGTGCCGAAGCATTGAAAAGCGGGCAGGTGGTTGAGGCTATTCCGGGGTTGCCGGTGGAAACTTTGGGGATCTATGCGGTTTATCCGCCGGGGCGGTTTACCCAGCCCAAGGTGCGGGCGTTCATCGATTTTCTGGCGCGGAAATACAACGACAAGGGTCCCGATAACTGGTGATTGTGTAAAGAGTGCAGGGATTATTGGGTCGAGGTGAGCATCACCTCGACCCTTCTGTTTTGGGTGCGACCTTCCTCGGTCAGGTTTGAGGCGCGGGGGGCAAGATATCCGACGCCATCGGCAATGATCTGGGCGGCGGGCAGTTGATAGTTGTCGATCAGGCTTTGGCGCACCGATTGCGCCCGCTTGCGTGACAGGGCGATATTGCCCGCCAAGCCACCAGAGGCATCGGTATGGCCGACGAGGGCGATGGTCTTGTCGGGGTTGGCGCGCAGATAGGTGGCAAGTTCGGCCAGCGAGGCGTAATCCCCCGGCGCGAGGCTGGATTTGCCGGACGCAAACACCAGATCGTCCAGGGCGGTGCTGCCGCCGGTTTCGATTGCAGCAGCGATGCCGCTGGCGATTGGCGGCGGAACCGGGGTTTCGGGATCGGTCGGGGTGGCGGCGGTTTGCGTCGGTGCGGTGACCTCGGGGGTTGGGCTGGGGGTGCCGCCGATTTGGGTAAGTTGCACAAAGCCCGCAACGGCGGAACGGCTGACCATCAGGCTGAGGGATTGCGGGCCATCAGGGCCACTGCGTTCGGCGGCGAGGTAGCGGAAATCGCCCAGATCGACGTGCATGTCCGGTTCGGGCAGCACCTCGGTGCCATAGCGAAAATCATAACCCCCACAGGCGGCGGTTTCGCATTCAAAGATCACGGTCCAGCCGTCGGCCGCAAGTTGCGCGCGAAGGGGTTGCATGATGGCGAGAGTGGTCAGGTTGGGCGCGGTGATGCGCCACGCGGTTTGATCCATGGCGCCTTCGGTCAGGCGGGTTTGCGGGCCAGCATCGGTCCACGGGCCAATCGGCAGGCGGTAACTGGTCAACGGGGTTTGCAGGCTGGCGGTGGGGGTGGCAGGGCCGGGAAATTCCAGCGTCAGGGCGTGGGCGTTGGGCGCAAAAACAATCGCGGCCAACGTCAGGGCGAGACGCCATGGCCGAGACGTGCGGGGCGTTGAGAGAGGCGTTTTGGGCAACTGGACGGGCCTGTGCGGGCTCATTTGAGACGATAGTGATACTGTCCCACAACTTCCATGCCGAGGGAAGCATAGAGCGCGCGGGCGTTTGTATTCGCCTGAGTGACGACAAGCGACAGGGTGGTGGCACCGTTATCATGGGCCCAATGCGCGGCAGCCCGCAATATGTTGTTTGCCGAGCCTTGCCTGCGCATGTGGGCCGCCACTTCAAGCGCGTGCAGCATGGCGATTTGGCGGTGAATGGCGACAAAGGCGACCCCAGCGGCGCGGTCGTTTTGGCGGCCAAGGATCACGGTTTTGGCCGTGGTTGTGCGATGCATGACGGCGATACGGGCGGCGTTGGTGCCGGCCTCGGCCCAGAGATCGGTAGCGATGCCAAGCGGCGGCCAATGCGGAAAGGTGGTCATCTGGTCGGGGGCCGCGATGGGGGCGCAAGGCGCGGCATAGGCCACGACGGGGTCGTTGAGGCGGTAGCCGCGTGCCGCCAGTTCGGTATCCAGTGCGCCGTCGCCATCGCGGATCATGAACAGCGCGGGTTGGCCAAGGGCGGCCATTTCAGCCTCGGCGAGGGGGATATCGGCGGCGGTCCATGGCGCATGGGCGGTGGTGGCGGACACGCGCTGACCGCCGCCCTGACCGGCGCGAACAGTCCAGGGGCCAATGCTGCGGGTGGCGGCGGCGGGCCACGTGGCATCGAGCGTGGCGTAGAGATCGGCAGGGGTCATGCGGTGGGGAACAGGGCGGCGAGGCGGGTCATGGCGGCATCAAGTTGCGCCGGATCGGTGCCGCGGATCACAAGGTTGGTGCCATGTGCGCCGTTTTGCATGAACGGATAGCTGCCCATCGACAGGTCTGGAAACTCGGTCGCGAGGGCTGCGAAGGGGGCAGCGATCTCGCCCTCGCCTTTGCTGACGCGGAGGGTTTGACTAAGCAGCGCTGCGCCGCCGGTCAGGGTGGGCAAGACCGAGGCGACCATGGCCTGAAAGATGTTTGGCACCCCGGCCATGACGTGAACATTGCCAAGGCTGAAACCGGGGGCGATGGAGACCGGATTTTCGATCAGGGTAGCGCCATCGGGGATGCGGGCCATACGCTGGCGGGCGGCGTTGAAGTCCAGCCCGGAGCGGTCGTAATGCGCTTGCAGCAGCGCCATGGCGTCAGCGCGGTGGGTGATGTTGACGCCAAAAGCCGCGGCAATGGCGTCGGCAGTGATGTCGTCATGGGTGGGGCCGATGCCGCCGGAGGTGAACACGTTGTCGTAGGTTTTGCGCAGGGCATTGACGGCGGCGATGATGGCTGCTTGGTCGTCGGCCACCACGCGGACCTCGGTCAGGCGGATGCCGCGTTCCGTCAGTTGGGTGGCGAGGAAGTTGGTGTTGGTGTCGCGGGTGCGGCCCGACAGGATTTCGTCGCCGATCACCAGCATGGCGGCTGTGGGGTTGGTCATCGCGGCCTCCTTGAATGGCTGTTGTGCAGGGTATAGGCCGGGGGCCATGCAGTTTCAAACAGCTTTGATCGAGGCCCGGTTGATCCGCCGTTACCAGCGGTTTCTGGCGGATATGGAATTGGCCGATGGCCGGGTGGTGGTGGCGCATTGTGCCAACCCCGGTGCGATGCTGGGGATGCGGGAGGTGGGCGCGCGGTGCTGGCTGGCGGATGTGGCGGGGCCGGGGCGCAAGTTGGGATATTCGTGGAAGCTGGTGGAATGCGCGGGCGGTTTGGCGGTGGTGGATACCGCGGTGGCGAATGCTGTGGTGGGCGAGGCGCTGCGCGGCGGATTGGTGCCGGGGTTTGAAGGCTATGGTTTGGTGCGGGCTGAGGTGCCGTTTGGGGTGGGATCGCGGGTGGATTTCGTGCTGTCAGGCCCGGGTGAGGTGCATCTGGAGGTAAAATCGGTGACCTTGCGGCGCGGTGGCTGGGCGGAATTTCCCGATAGCGTCACCGCGCGCGGTGTGCGGCATTTGCAGGCGTTGATGGATTTGGCGCAGGCGGGGCGGCGCGCGGTGCTTTTGTTCCTGGTGGCGCGGCAGGGGTGCGTGGGGGTGCGGGTGGCGGCGGATCTTGATCCGGCATATGCGCGGGCGTTTGATGCGGCGCGGGCGGCAGGGGTTGAGGTCTTGGCGCTGGGCACGACGATTGGTTTGCAGGGCGTTGAGGTGGCGGGGTTGATGCAGGTGGATGCAGCGGTGCAGGCGCGCGGGTAGGTGGGGCCGTGGCGGCGGGCCCTCGCTGCTCAGGTGGGAGCGGTCAGGGTAGT